>DASZWE010000336.1:0-7233 GCA_035546735.1 Puia sp. | reverse complement strand
AAATGACCGGCCACCCTGTCCTTCACCGTTTCGGCCAGCCTTATCTTCATCTCCATCAGATCACATAGCTTGTCTTCCGTATACAGCGTACTCGCGGACCCCTCCTTGCCAGGGTTCGACACAGCTCCGGCTTCCGCATGCAGGTCCATCGTTCTCCACCCCCCATACTCGCCCACCAGCACCTGCTTTACCAGGTCCTCCGCATAGCGGGCAGGATCACCCCCATACGTTCCGGTCCAGTTCTGCGGCACATCCCAATCCGTCCCGCTCCCCCCGTTACAGGTCACCACCTTCCGCTGCACGGAAGCCGTAGGATCCAGCTCCCTGATCAGCCCGGTACACTCCCGGGCAAAAGCCTCCGGCAGCTTGCTCTCATTCTGCAACCCCCACAATATAATAGAAGGACTGTTCCGCCGCTCCTTTACCCATTCGGTCAGTAATGTCTTAAAATTTTTACGGAACGCCGGTGAATCAAACCAGATATGCGCCGACAGCTGCGGCCACCACAACATACCCAGGGAATCCCAATACCGCTGATACAACAGGTTGTGCGGCTGATGCGCATCCCGGAAGGCGTTGAAACCGGCCGCTTTTATCTCCATGACCCGCGCCCTTATCTCTGCATCGCTAAAAGCATGACTCCCACCCAGCTTATGCTCATACCCCGCAATCCCATTGATAAAAACGGGCTTCCCATTCAATAAGAATCTCCCCCCTTCCCATTTCACTGTCCTGATCCCATACGATGTTCTCACCCCGTCGACCAATGCTCCCCCGATCCTCACCCCAGTCTCTAACGTATATAGATAGGGGTCGGCGTTAGACCAAAGGCTCGGCCGCAAAACCAGCAGCTCCTGCCGCACCACCTTCGTCTCCCCCGCCTCGAGACGCACCGTACTCCGCACCGCCCCTCGTACCGCCTCCACTATCCGTCCCCGGCCGTCCAGCAGCCGCTGTTCCACTATTCCTTCCACCTTTTCCCGGCCATAATTTTTCACCTCCGTCTCTATATAAAGCCTCGCGGCCGCCTCATTCACGCTCGTATCATTCCATATATGCACCCCCCAGGGCTCCACCCTCACATCCCGCGTGACCACGAGATGCACAGGACGAAAAATACCCAACGGCTGCGAGCCCTCGGAAAATCCCCGCTCATCGGAACAGCCACCACATACCCAGGGAAGATCACGAATTCCCACAGGATGGTCGGCCCGCACAACGATCAGGTTGTCGGAACCCGGATGCACCGCCTCCGTAATATCCAGCGTAAATGAAGTTCTCCCACCCGCATGCCTACCCGCTAGCTTCCCATTCACCCACACAGTAGCATAAGACCCCACACCCTCAAAAAATAAAAAATAACGCTTCCCCTTCTCCAGCTGCGCCAGCTTCAAATGACGCCGGTAAACAGCATACCCATGCAGATTTCCATGCCGCAGCCTCCGGTATCCTCCATAATCATCCCAATTATGCGGCACTTCCACCTTCTTCCAGCGACCCTCCCCATTCAGGGACGTCTCCCACCCTTTATTCAAAGAAATATCCTTCCGCACCTGCGCCATCCCGCCCATGCAGCCAATACACAACAGCAACAACAGCCCGCACTTCATATAACAACTTTCAAATTCGGGGACAAACGATATCTTCCTCCTGCCACCGTATGCACAACAGTCACTTTCTCTCCATATTTCAACACACAAGTCCCACCTTTCCTCGACAAGACCTCCACACCCTGCAATACCCCGCCCCTCCATCGAAGATTCAATACATACCCCCCACGCGCACAGATCCCTCTTACCTCCCCATCCGGCAACGCATGCGGCAGGGCAGGCAACAGCTCCACCACTCCATTCTGACTTTGCACCAGCATCTCCGCCACACCGGCCGCTCCGCCAAAATTGCCATCTATCTGAAAAGGAGGATGCGCGTCAAACAGGTTGGGATATACGCCTCCGCCTTTCGCACCCGTCACAGGCGTCAATAACATAGATGCTACACGCAAAGTATGATCGCCATCCTTAAAGCGCGCCCAGCAATTCACCTTCCAGGCCAGGCTCCATCCCGTCGCCGCATCACCCCGATAGATCAACGACTGCCGGGCCGCCTTCATCAGCGCCGTATCCTTCCAGGTAATCTCCGACCCCGGAAATACAGCCCATAAATGAGAAATATGACGATGCTTATTCGCCGTATCATCTTTATCTTCCATCCACTCCTGCAGCTGCCCATACCGGCCTATTTTATTTCCGGCTATCTGCCCCACCTTCTCCGACAGAACCCTCCGAAAGTCAGCATCCGCTCCCAACACTTCCCCCGCCTTTATACAATTCCTAAAAAGATCCCGGATGATCTGGTGGTCCATCGTCGGCCCCGCCACCAATCCCCCCTCCTCCGGGCTATTGGAAGGAGCGCTGATCAACCCACCCGTTACAGGGTCACGCACAAGCGTATGCACAAAGAACTCGGCCGCCCCACGCATGATGGGATAATACTCCCGCAGGAATGCCGTGTCCCTTGTAAAAAGAAAATGCTCCCACAGTTGATGACAAAGCCACGCACCCCCCGTCTGCCATATCCCATGGTTCGACGCATTGATGGGCGCCGTCCCACACCAGAGGTCCGTATTGTGATGCAGCACCCAGCCGGGGGACTTATAATAGTCCTCCGCCGTCACAGCCCCCGCCGTCGCCACGTCCCTTATCTTCCGGAACAGCGGCTCCGCACAGGCCGAAAGGTTCAGCACCTCCGACGGCCAGTAATTCATTTCAAGATTGATATTCGTAGTGTATTTGCTCCCCCAGGGCGGCGTCAGCAGATCATTCCAGATCCCCTGTAGATTCGCCGGCTGATGAGCCCCTGGCCGCGACGACGAGATAAGCAGGTACCGCCCATATTGCACGTACAACGCCAGCAGCCCCGGGTCTTTCACGGCACTATATTGCATGATCCGTTCATCCGTCGGCAGCAAGCTCCCACGCCCCAGTTGTATAGCAAAAGCATCATAATATTTTTGGTACTCCCGCACATGATCCGCCCGAACAGCCGCATAAGAACGCCCCGCCAGCGCCTTCATCCGATCCCTGCAAATAGCCTCAGGGTCACCGTCCGCATGCCGGTAGTCGACAAAGCTCGTGGCAGCCGTCTGATAAAACTCCACTGCACTCGCTCCTTGCACTTCCACTGCACTATCCGACACCTGCACCTTGCCTCCCTTCGCCCGCACCCGCAAATAGCTCACCCCCTTCAATACCCCGCCTCGTACCTTCACATACAAGGCCAGCGTACTGTCATCGATACGCCGCGTAGAGAAATCTCTGTGCACCGTCTTCAATAGGGCCCGCAGCGCGACCCGACCCGGTTTATCAGCCCCTACCCGCATCACCAATGCATGATCGACAGCACTGGCAAAATATTCCCGCGTATAACGAACTCCCGCAAGATCATAACCAACACCCGCCATCGCCTTCCCAATATCCAGCTGTCGCCGATAATGCAGCCCGCTGTCCGCCTGGTATCCATTGTCCATCCCCGCAAACTCCAAATACAAATCCCCGAAAGGCTGGTATTCCGCCTGATACGCCGGCACTATAGGCGGGTCCTCATCCTGTATCTTATATTTCCATGGGCTCACTTGTAACGGTATCCCTTCAAGCACAAGCTTCCCTCCCCCCGTCACTCCTCCCTTGTCATTAAAATTGATCACCTGAATGGCAATGACATTCCCCCGGCGCTTCAAAGAAGAGGCGATCTCAAAAAGGCCTTCTTTCCTGCTCCTGCTATCCACCACTCCTGTCAATGCTCCATTCACATAAACAAAACCCATATCCCTCACTCTCCCCAAATCCAGTAACACCTTGCTCTTTCCATCCCATTTGTCCGGCATGTCAAAATGCGCCCGCAGCCACACAGCCCCATCCAATCCCTGCAATCCCTCCGCCTCCCATCCATTCGGCATCGGCACGCTGATCCCCTTCCAATCCCTATCATCCACATCCACCCCGCAAAAGCTCGTATCCTGACGCACCTTTTTGAACCACGCCGCCTTTTGCGCCAGATACTCGTCGTCATCGCCGTCTTTCTTTCCCATAAAATGCTGCCCCGCCAGTTCCTCCGCATCTGCCTGCTTTCCGGCAAACAACAATGCCCGGATACTGTCGAGATACTGCCACGCATCCTCCCGCTGGTATGACCGCGGTCTCCCGGTCCATAAAGTGGATTCATTGAATTGCAGATGCTCTTCCTTTACACCCCCAAAGATCATGGCTCCCAGGTTCCCATTGCCGATAGGAAGAGCCTCCGTCCACTGCCGCGCCGGCTGCCGGTACCACAATAGGTGCTCCTGCTGCACAGGTGCCAGGCTGCCCGACTGCCCCAGGCAAATGCTTCCACATAAAATGGTCGTCAATAGAACTATAAGCGTGCGTATATACATAGTAAATTATTCAAACAGCCAGTCCAGGTTCTTCTTACCCGGCTCACTCAACCCCGCATCATAGGTCTTTCCTTTCTCCAGGGGTTTAACAAAACCCAGCACCAGGCAAAGCCCCTTCCCCAGCCTCAAGGTATGCGCCCCCGCCGGAAAAGACCAGGCATGCACCTGCACAGGAGGCATCCCCTCCACAACCACCCCGTCCGCGATCTTGATATCTGCTTGTCCAAAGTCATTGGCGCTGGCATCCGTCTCCAGCTGCGATGGTTGAAGATACATCGATCGCTTTTCATCAAAGAACCCGATCAGCAGGTCCACTGGCTCCTTACAGGTAAAACTCACCTCCGTCCCCTCCAAGAGCTGACGCCGCGCCGATTGCATCACCCCCTTCACCCCGGCCAATGGACTGGCCACCTTCCTGATCACCATTCCACTGTCCGCAAAAGGTTTCGCTCCAACCTCAACTTCATATCGTCCTCCACTCACCCGCACTTCCGTCGGCCGGTAGGCCGCGGGAGCTTCTTCCCGCCCGCTTCCCCTTACCAAAGAATCCAAATTCCCTACAAAATTTTCAAACTCCTTTACATACACAGGCTCCATCTCCCCCCAGGTCTTATAGGTCCCATTCACTCCCCGCATAGGTATCTTCCGCTGCGCCGTCTGCATGCTGTTCGCATAGAGATACCCGCTATCCGCCGTCCTGGCCAGCTCCCTGAACATATCGAGACTCAGCTGCAAAGAAGACCCCGCCTGCTGAATATCTTTTATATCGCCCGAATACTTATAGCGCAACACCGCCAGCGCGGCTCTTGCCTTGGCAGCATAACAGTCGGCCAGCAGCTTATAACATTGCATATCGTTCATCAGCCTGCCGAACTCATCCCGCCGTCTCGTCACCGCATCCTCGGCTCGCACAATAGCCAACACAGCCCGCCTCCCTTCCTCCTCTACCTCGTCACATACCTGCACCGGCGTCTCCCCCTCATGAGACTGCTTCTTCCATTCCTTTTCCGCATACTGGCTCAACGACTCGCCCGGCGGTCCCTCGGAATCATACAACAATGAAAAAAGCCCGTACCGTTCCGGATCGATCAGCTGTGTCATCAACATCCCCAGCGTCAATGTCTGCCTGTTCCCATCCGTAATGCCAAATCTGCGCAGAAGCTTGGGCGCTATCTCACCCGACTGCTCATACGCTTCTAAAATATATTTTCCATGCTCTTCGTCGCACCCATATCGGCCCGCCAGCTGCCTGCTCCAATATACGATCTCATCCCCCCTATTCCGGTGACAGTTCCAGGCATACCGCGCCCAGGCCTTATACCAGATCCAATCCCTGTCCATCTCCAGCAACCTCGGCCCGCCCGCGGTCGCTACCGCTCCCCCGCTGGCTGGCCCCCGACTGGCCCCTCCTCCGCTCGCCGTCCCCGCACCCACCTTGTCCGCCGTATACGGCCAGTCCCAATACGAGGCCTGCGGATACAGATGCAGACCGCTCGCATGGTAATCATTATGCATCGCCTGAACACATTTTTGGATAAAATCCGGCGACCCATATCGGAAAGGTTCCAGGTTCGCCATGATATGCACATTCTCGATCAGCCCCTTGCTGATGCTGCTCAGCTTCCGATGCAGCTCCGCCCAGGGACCACGGGGCGTATAAGTGGTCAACGCCTCCCCATTGTATTTACACTCTACATAAAGATTCCCATAAACAGGCAACGCCGCCTTCATCACCGCCGGTCCATCCGTATCATGCGCCCGCAACACCACAGGCGGCTCATCCTTCCGGCCCAACACCTTCAGCCCATCCTTTATCCCGGGCAATATGGTCTTGGTGAACCAGTCGATGTCATCCTGCCCCACCCCCTCCATGGCTTCTCCCAGCGTCACCATCAACCCAACATTGGGATACTTCGCCACAAAGGCGGAAATTGACTTCCTCGTATAATCAGCGATCAACGGCTCGATATGCCGGCTCCTGTCCTGCGTCTTGATATGATTATGCTCCGCAAAAGGCTTCGATACAATGATATTATAGAATAACTGTATCAACCAGATTCCGCGCCGGTCGGCCTCGGTCGCCAACCACCGGTACATTTCTTCGTTCCTGGAAAATGTTTCATCATCCACCTCTACGGCATAAGGATAGTCGGGCAGCCGCACCAATGACGCAAAAGGATGCCCATTCCACAGGTACAGGGTATTCATCCGATTGTCCACCATGGAATCCAGGTAGCGGGTCCAAAGCTTTTTGTCATAGAACCAGGGAAAGTTTTGAGGTGTATAAGGATACTCGTAAGGCCCCCTGCCGGGCAGAAGCACCGGCTTTTGCATCCCGATACAAGCCCCCCGAAGAGGCATTTCAGGCCGGTCGCTGAAGGTTAAAGCAGCCCCGGGCCGGTCGGCAGTCAATGCTCCGCTCCGGATCCGCTCCGCCAGCTCCAGACATCCATACAACGCTCCCGACGCATCGTCCCCTCTGACATCGATCACCCTATTCTTTACCTCGATGACAAACCCCTCTTTGGAAGCGCCATTACCCACCTGCACCACCACCCGCCAGCCAGGCTTCAGCACTTTCCGTACCCGATCGGCCCCATACTGCACTCTTGCCGCCGCATGCAGCGGTACCTCCACCGTCTGCGAAAAAGCAGGCATACTTATCAGCATCCCCATAACGAGCAACCACCTTGTCATGGTTTGATTCCTCCTCTTTCATTTGATATATAAGCCGCCTCCACACATGCCATCGTATGGATGCAATCCTCCACCGAATTAGCAGGAACACCACCCTTCTCCGC
>DASZWE010000335.1:0-6586 GCA_035546735.1 Puia sp. | reverse complement strand
TAATAATGCCCAGGAATACCAGCGTATGCAGCTGGAAAAAATGAAACTCCACACCCGGCGGTACATAATCTTTAAACGCATGTAGCACCGGACGCACTAAAAGCACAGACAATAACACAGCAAAAAGAGTCAGCACTAGCGTTTCCGCCAGGAACTGGAATATGATTTGTTTCCGCCGGCTGCCCAGCACTTTCCGGACGCCTACCTCCCTTGCCCGCTGCAGGGACTGCGCCGTCGACAGATTGATAAAATTCATCACCGCCAGCACCAGGATGAATACAGCCACGCCCATCAACATATACAACGTAGGAAGATAGGGCTTGCGAAAATCATCCCCGTCATCCCCACGATGGAAATCCCTGGCAAAATGTATATCCGACAAAGGCTGCAGCCAGAATGTCGCCTTAGGCCCGTTATCCTCCGGATGTACATGCTTATGCAGAAAGGCGTTTATACGGGCATTGACCGTCTCCACCTTCACGCCCCTCGCCAGCTTGACAAATGCCATGGAAGAATGAGGCCGCAGGCTGTTCCAGTCTTCCGTTGGTATCTGGCTTTTCAAAAAGCTATGCGTAGCTGTCCCGATGGAAATAAAATCCGTATATCCGAAGTCCGTATTGGCCGTCCAGTCCCTGACCACGCCACCCACCGTCACCCGTAAGGAATCTTCATAGATCACCGTTTTCCCGATGACCTTATCCACGGGAATATTCCCAAAATACAGCCGGGCCCGCTTCTCCGATAACACCACCTTGAAAGGCTCGTTCAGCACGGCAGCGCTCCCCGCCAGCCATTGGTATTGGAAAATATCGAAAAAAGGAGGGCTGGTAATAATGGCGGTCGCGCTCCATGTCCCCTGGATATTATTAGGGAATCTTTTCGGCGGATTCTTCCCGTCCGGAATGCTTACCTGTTGTCCATAGGTATAAAAAGCTGCCTTCGCTTCGAAGCCGGGTATCCTCGTCTCCAGCCCACCCATATCACTCACCAGGGAATTCAAAAAGAAAGTATTCCCGCGAAATTTCGCCTCCCCCACGATCCGATAGATCCTGTCCCCATCCGGATGATCCCTGTCAAAGCTGAACTCATAATGGGTGATCAGGTAGATCACCATACAGACGCAGATGCCAAGCGCCAGTCCGATGATATTGATGGCGGTATAAACCTTGTGCCGGGTGATAGTACGCCAGGCAATCGTAAAGTAGTTCCTAAGCATAGTTTTTGGCCTCCTGCCCGGAATGCCGCGAATAAGATGCCCGAATGGCAGCTATCTGTAAATCATGCAGATAGCAGACTCCGTACCAAAAGATCTGTCCGCTATCGTTACACCCGCTGTTCGCCGATGGCCGCACCGCACCTCCTGGTCGCATCGTATTCCCGTCCTTACCGCATGATCCTAATATCCGGGCCCCGTCTTTCCACACCACCCTTTACCGCCCTCCCGGCAAATCGGTTGATGCTATACGTAAAACTCAGCAGCCAATACCGGTTCAATACCTGGTAGGACATATCATCGATGTAGTTCTGGCTGGTATTGCGCGAAAAACCCGTATTCTGGCGCAGGATATCAAAGACCTGCAGACGCACCAGCCCCCGCCGGTTCTTAAAAAGCTGCGACGCCACCCCCGCATTCCAGACAAAGGGACTGCTGTTATAGCCCGCCGGCAACCCGCTTCGGTGAATATAGTTTATATCACTCCCAAAACTCAACCCCTTCGGCAGATACCAGTTAAAGTCCAGATTGTACGTCTCCGTCCAGTATTGCTGGTTTTGCCCCGGCAACAAAGAGTAACGCGCATCATTGTATTCCACCTTGGCGCCGCCGGAGATATCCAGCGCCTCCTTGTAAGAGAAGTTCACATCCATACCCTGTCCCAGCGTCCATGTATTCCCGTTATTACGGACCCCGTTCACCAGGCTCGCATTATGGTCATACGAGACGTCGCTTTTCAGATTCACCAGCGAATGGATCCCCCGTACAGGGAACTCCCAGGATAGAAACCCGTTCGCCTGGTACAGCCCATCGAGATTGACGGGCCGGGAAGTTCTCACGCCCACGCTATCCACCTCGTCGTCATTTACGATACGATGCCGTATATCGGAATAGTTCAGCATAGCAAAAAGACTCGTACGCCGGAAGGGGTCGAAAGAAATGTAATTCAATCGGAGGGAATGGTAATATTCCTGCTGCAGACCCGGATTGCCCGCCTTTATATTCAAAGGATCGGCGTTGTCCGGCACGGGCTGCAGCTGTGACAGGCTGGGCTGATTGGTATAGGTGGTATACTGCATCCGCAGGTTACTGTATTTGGAAAAATCATACTGGAACAGGACATTGGGCAGCAGGTTGAAAAAAGTCTGCCGCAGCAGGCTGTCCTTGTTCACATACCCGAATACATTGGTCGATACCGCCTGCTGGAGCGTGGCGCCCAGGGTGAAATTGAAATTCTCCCGCTGATGCAAAAAAGCCACCCCCTCCCGGTGATAAGTGAACGTATTCCGGAGATCATTCGTTTGCTGCTGATTCAACAGTGAATATTTCCCCGTGGCATCCGCGTCAAAGGTCTGCTTACCCGTCTCGTTATGGCTTTGATAAAAATTATAGTTCATTTCCAATAGAGAGCTTTTGGAGAATGGCTCCGTATAGCCCACCACCGCCCCGTAGCTGTTCCCGTGACTGGACTGGTTATACCGTTGATCCAACGTATCTGCCCCGCTTTGCGAAAATTGATTTACCGAATAGAGGCTTCCACCCCCGGTCCCTTTATTCAATCCAAAGGAGAGGTTTACGGACAAGGTCCTCCCTTTCAGGGCGAATCGGTGACGCAACAAGGCATTGTTATTCCAGCTGTATCCATCCATATGCGCCGCGGAGCCGGAGGAGCTTGTATTCAGCAGGGCGTCGCTTGCCCTGTCACGGGAACTGTCGACGGAAGAGGAGCTGCTGCTGCTCCGCTGCCAGGTCAGTCCGCTGGTGACCTTCACAGAATTGAAACTGTCCAGGCGGGTGTCGGTAAGAAGGTTGATCCGCTGGTTCTCATTGTGCCGGTCGGTCGCCAGGGTTTGATCCTGGTTATAGGAATGGTCCGGAGATAGATATTGTTTGGCGTCCTTCTGCCGGATACGGTCATCCGCCTGGTTGAAAAAATAGCTGCCCCCGATATCCGTATGACCACGAAGGTTGTCGGAAAAATTCAACCCGCCCGCTTTGGTGGTGGTAATGGCCGGACTGCTGCCCGAGAGCCCCTGGATCGGTACGCTGGAATTATTTCCCCCCAGCGTCATACGGCCGCCGCCGCTGCTTCCAATGCCGCCATTGTTAAACCCCATCACATCCTGGAAGGAAAAGCCCTGTTTGTTCGTGTTATTCCACATCCCCAGGACAGAAAACTGCCGAAGATCCTTGAACTGGTTCAGGTTGAATTTGGACTCATACCTTCCATCCGCCAGGGCAGGGAATGCCGCCCCTGCATCCGACCCGCCAGCGCCCCCGGTACCGCCGCCGCCCGTTCCTCCGCTCCCCCCACCGCTGGTCGTCCCCCCCGCATCCCGTCCCCCACCTGCGGTCAATCGGCCAAATATCCCATGCTTCCTATCCTTTTTGATGGTCAGGTTGATCGTCCGCTGACTGTTGCCGTCATCAAAACCCGTAAACTCGCTCTGGTCGGATTTTTTATCAAATACCTGGACCTTATCCACCGCATCCGCCGGAAGATTCTTGGACGCTATCTTGGGATCATTGCCAAAAAACTCTTTCCCATCCACCAGCACCTTTTTCACCTCCTGTCCATTTGCCTTTATATTCCCGTCCTTATCTACCTGCACCCCGGGCAGCTTCTTCAACAGATCCTCGACGACGGCGTCCGGCTTGGTGCGGAAAGAGCCCGCGTTGAACTCGATGGTATCGTGCCGGATGGACACCGGCGGAGCCTCCTGCTGCACCGTCACGGCTTCCAGGATGCTGCTCTTGTCCGTTAGAACGATCTCTCCCAGGTCCACCGTCTTTACCAGGTCGGAAATGACAAAGTTCCGGCTTACGGACCGGTAGCCTACATGCGACACCAATAGCCGGTAGACCCCGTTGCCCAACCTCGACAGAACAAAGGCGCCGGAAACATTGCTCCGGGCAAAGCTGACAAGGGAAGAATCCCGTGCGTTCAATATGGTCAGGGTCGCATCGGACACGGAGATATGGGCAGCCGTATCCTTCAGCCTGCCCCTTACGCTGCCGTCAGCCTGGGCCATCACCCCTAAGCTTGCCAGAGAGAATAATAAAAGGAGAGTAAAGATTGATTTCATTGCCAGCGGTTAATGTCCTGAACGAACCACCGGTCCGTTCAACTGGCAACGAAAATACCCGCCCCCGCCCGCAAGAGCGGTTAATCAGGTTTTATTTAAAGTTAACGAAGGTTAAAATGTCCGGCCGGCGGGCTCTCCGGCAAATGTCCTCGCAATCCAACCAGCCGCCCCGTCCCCCGCATCAATTCACCGTCACGGCACCCTGCACATCATCCGGATTCACCCGGTCATTCACGCTCAGCATGATCCTCCACTTACTGCCCACCTGATGGAGCGAAAGCCCCACCTTCAGCCGCTTCATATCTCCTACGCCCGGCAATAAAGTGAATACGACACGCGTACATTTCTTTGCTTCCTCAGGAGCTTCATACCCGCCGTTGAGAATAAAGGTCTTTTGTGCGCTGGTGGTAATAATGCTGTTGCTGAGCTGGCCATAGATCTCCTGGAACCTGTCCCTGGCTGCGGCAAAGCTGGCTGAATCCAGGACGATACAGTTCCACGCATAGCCTTCATCGGTTGCTGTCCCCGGCCCGCTCGTAAGCACTACGATACAGGATGGACTGCCGGGCAATTGTAGCGTCGATCTGTATTCAGCCGTCTGACGCTCCTGGCTGATCAATTCGCCTTTGATGTTATGGAAATGATTGGGATAATCCTGGATGACTTTTTCAAGTATGGATTGGGTCTTGTTGGAAAAAACCCCTTGCGCCGTCAACGTCACCGAAAGCAACACCGGCGCCATCGCGAGAATGGTATTTCTCATAGAAAGGATTTCAAACAAGGTACAAACATTCCCACCCGCCCGCAATAGGAAATTTACGTGGTTTAACAATGCATTGTGGATAAATTGTACAATAAAAGCGTATATTGCGCGTTATATATAATTGTACTCTGATTAACTACTTAAAACAAACCTATACCCATGTCTAAATCCAATATGTCTTTCGACACGCGTAACACAAAGATTTACAAGGACATATACCGTCCTTCATCTAATTTGACCCGGTTTTTACGAACTATTTTATCCGTCATTCTCATAGGCCAGTCGCCCGTGACGCATACGGACAACCACTACCGGAGAAAATAAAATATTCAAAAAAAGACCCGCCTTCCGGCGGGTTTTTTTGTATCATGACTGGCCTTAGGCCAGGTCCTCTTTCACACCCTTTGCTCACTCCAGCGGCCCACCTCTAAAACCACCTCCACCGCCTCCATGGAACCCACCGCCCCCGCGCATACCCCGGAAGAACCCGGGCATCCGGCGCTGGTCCCTGCCCGCGAAATTATTCAGGTTATACGTAAAGGTCAGCATCGCATACCGGGTCAGCACATTGTTCCTGTTATAGCTCACCTGCCCCAGATTGCTGACGGACTTGCTCACCGATACATTCTGGTTCAGCAGGTCGAACACCGTCAGACGTATCTCCCCTTGCTTCTTCTTGAACAGCTGCTTGGCTATACTGGGATTCAGCAGGGGCACGCTGGCATTGTATCCGCTGGAATGCGTATTGGTATACGTATAGTCGAAAGTGGTGGCGATAAGCCAGCCATTGTTCGTATAGGCTGTTATCTCCGCGGAAAGCACCTCCGAGAAAGAGTTCAGATTACCCGCATTCGTCGTGATGGCAGTGCCCTTGGTATTCAACGGCGCCGTCTTACGGGCGATATTATACGTAGTGGCGGAGCTGAAGTTCATATCGAAGTTCTTTTTGATATTCGTCGTCCAGCTGATGGTCTCCGTCATGCCCGTATTGTGCACAAAAATATGCTTGACCTGGTCCGCCAACGCCGCTAAAGAGTCCGCCGCCTGCAGCGACTGGCTTTGCGAGTAGTTCACATTGGTAATAAAATTCAGATTGGACTTGGGCCGCCTGAGCGGGAACCCGTAATTGAAATAGCCGGATACATTCCAGGTCCCGTTCAGGTTCTTATATGTAGTGGTCTGCCCGCCCTTGGCATTGTACCAGAACAACGACTGGATGTCATTCACGATCGTGCTGGCGTTCACCGTGGCAAAGAGCACCCGCTGGCTCGACGGATCGAAATTGGTATACAGCACCCGCAGACTGTGTGTGAACTGGGGCCTCAGGTCCGGATTACCCACGGTATAGCTGATATTGTCCGAAGTGGTGGTCAGCGGCTGCAATTGTGAGGCCGAAGGCTGCCCCGTCCTGCCGGAATAGAACGCCCTCAGATGCGAGGTCCTGGAGAACAGATACTGAAAATTTACCGTAGGCGTAAGGTTTACATAATTGCGCGCCACCGTGATGCCCTTGGTGGTATTGTC
>DASZWE010000334.1:0-6795 GCA_035546735.1 Puia sp. | reverse complement strand
GAACTGCTGGAGCATGAAAAGGAAGTCACAGGTATGTTCATGAGCGGCCATCCCCTCGATCACTTCAAGTTCGAGATCACCCACTATGGCATCACCCGGCTGGGCGAATACAACGAAATAAAGGACGCCCTGGGCCTACAGGCCAACCCCGGCAAAACCTACCGGCTGGCAGGACTGGTGGTGGATGCACAGCACAGGGTCAGCAAGACGGGCAAACAATTCGGCTCCTTCACCATCGAAGACTACACCGGCAAGACGGAGTTTATGCTCTGGAGCGAAGACTACGCCCGCTATTCCAACTACCTGGAGAAGGGTAAGAACCTCTTCATCACCGGCGCATTCCGCCTCCGCTTCAACAAGACGGAATACGAGTTCAAGATCGAGCGGATGATGCTCCTGGAAAGCATAAAACCTATCCTTACAAAGCAAGTGATCATGGACGTGGAGGCCCGCTTCGTCAGCGAGGAAATGGTCCAATTCATGGAAAAGAACATAAAGAAATATCCTGGCAAATCGCTGTTGAAATTCAACGTATTAGAGCCCAAGTCTGCATGCAGGGTCAGCATGTACACCATGGGTACGGGGTTCGAAATGAATGACGAAATGGCCGCTTTTCTGGCGGAAAAGCCGGAATTGGAAGTACAAGTTGTCACTTAACGATGCCTGGACGGCTTTTTGCTTAATCTAGTAATGTTGTAGATTAAAAACCCTATAGATGTCGGGCCGGCGACCAAAAGAATGGAAAACTATCCGGACATTTGTAAATACAAAAACAAACAACTCACATAAAAACACTTATTATGGCTTTAGAATTAACAGATACCAACTTCCAGGACAAAGTAATTTCTTCCGATAAATTGACGGTAGTAGACTTTTGGGCAGAATGGTGTGGTCCTTGTCGCGCCATCGGACCGGTGATCGAAGAATTGTCAAAAGAATATGACGGCAAGATCAATGTAGGTAAAGTAAATGTCGACCACAACCCTCAGCTGTCCGTTAACTATGGCATTACCAGCATCCCCGCTATCCTGTTCATCAAGGACGGTAAGGTAGTCGATAAGCTGGTTGGCGCTCAGCCCAAGTCCAACTTCGTTAAGAAGATCGAATCTCATATATAAGTATACGATTATACGTATTTTTTAAATCCCGGACGGTTATGTCCGGGATTTTCTTTTTATTATCTTGGCCGCGAATACCCCTCGTTATGCGAATCGTGCGTGGCCTTATACCGTGTTTGTTTCTATTGTCGACTCTTTTCACTAACGCCCAGTCCCTGGATACCAAGGCCACCGACGCCTTCCTCATCTCCCGGATGGTGGAGAAATTTCACATACAGCCAGCATCGACTATATACAGATGTGCTACACGGTCTTTAGCGAGGACTATAAAAAGATCGTCAACATCGAAGAGCTGGCCGAGCAATCGGTAGATGAAATGCAGGCCTATCTCCTGCTGCAGGACAAGGTCAACGAGACCCTGGAGGAAGCCTTTGCAAAGCTCGACCGCGCTACAAAGGACTTCGCGGCCAAATACAATGTCACGCTGGTGGAGGACGCCACCAAGCTGGGCACAAAAATGGATGTGGCCAGTCGTCTCAGCAAATATACCAACACGGTATACATCTGCTTTTTCAAATGCAACTGGGAAGATGCCCAGATGAAGGCCATGAATGACAAGAAGGTGAATGAAATGGAACAGGCCCGCACAGCCCTGCTCAACTTTGCCAACGAAGGCCTGAAAGCACTGGATACGGTGAAGCCTTTCGATGGAGATGCCTCCCTGGTCGTCGCTTGCCGGAAACGTCTTATTTTGCGGGTCGGGTCTTCACAGAAAGTAGCCCCTCCCGCAAAATGTCTGATGATTGAGACCTTCGGCGGAGCTGCTTCGACACGCTCCTTCTCGATCGTAACCTTCGCGATGCTCGGTTACGGCCGAAGACGTTGTTCACTCCGTTCGCAACGTCTTCACGGGATTGGCCCTGGCAGCTCTCAACGTATTCACTCCTACGGTGAGAAGAACGAGTCCTGCAAGGACCACGGCAGTACCCGCCGGTATGGTCCAGGAAAAAGGAACTCTATAGACAAAATTCTTCATCCACTGATGGATAAAGATGGCCGCCAGCGCCCATCCTGCGACGACAGCCCAGAACATCATCTTTAAAAAGGACCAGCCCAGCAGCCCCAATATGGATTGATTGGACGCGCCCAGCACCTTCCGGATCCCGATCTCCTTTGTTCGCAGCTCGCAGAGATAGGCGGACAGCCCCAGCAGACCCAGCACGGCCAGACAGACATTCACCAGCAGCAGCACCTTATTAAGGAAAAAAAGCTTTTCCTCCTTGTCATACAGCTTGTTCAACCCTTCGTCCAGGAATTCAGGCGTCAACGGCGTGTCGGGAATAATAGCCTGTGTCTTCTCCCGGATAAATGCCAGCGTTTCCTTCAGCCTCGACATTTCCATCGCAACGAGGATATTGTTGGAGATACCTCCTCCATATGGCCGCATCGTGATCAGCATGGGCGGCACGGGGTAATGAAAGGAAGAGAAATGAAAATCCCTGAACACACCGTCGATGGTCGCGAGCGACTCCCCTTTTCCGGGCTCGATGACCACCCGCTCCCCGATGGGATCCTTATACCCCATCTGCCGGACCAGGGTTTCATTCACCAGCACCACCCGCCGGGGACACTCTTTCGACAGATCCTGGAAGTCGCTTCGCAGCAGCTTTACACCCAGTGTCGTCAGGTAATCATAGTCGGTGCCGAAGCTTATGACGCCATGGTGTACCTCGGTCCCACCCTCCGCCCGGAACCTAAATCCAAACTCTTCATCTCCCGGGACCAGCCCCTGTGATACCTCCCGGATGGCGCTGTTACGCAGCAATTCATTTTTCAGGGTATAGAATTGAACAGAGTCCACCATGCCCGCCCCTTTCAGCTTCAATACACCCTCCCGTGTAAACCCCAGGTCCGTCTCCTGCATATATTGCAGCTGATTGCGTATCATCCAGCTGCTGCTGATCATGACGACAAGCACCGTCACCTGGAATCCCACCAGCACCTGCCGGAGACTCAGCCCGCCAGCGCCGAGAAAAGTCTGTTTCTTAAAGAGGGAGATGGCCTTGATCCTGGGCAGCACCAGGGCGGGATAAGATCCGGACAATATTCCGATGAGCAGGGTGGCGGCAGCCAGCAGTCCAAATCCCTGCCAGGAGCTTACCAGCTCATTGTCCATACGGGTGTTCATAAAAGTATTGAAGGAGGGCAGCACCAGCTCTACCAACGCATTGGTCAGCGGCAGACAGATCAAGGCCAGCACAACGGATTCCACCAGGAACTGGAGAGCCAGCTGTATGCTCCCCGCCCCGGCCACCTTCCGTACGGCAATCTCTTTTTTCCGTCCCGCATACAGGGCGATGGACAGGTTCATATAGTTCGCGCAGGTCAGTAAAATGATAAGCCCTCCGGTGAGCAAAAACAGATAAAAATAGAGCTTGTTGCCGGGTGGCTTGATCTCATACTGGAAATTGCTTCTGAAATGAATATCCTTCAAAGGCATGATCACCGCGTCTTCCAGCGTGGCCCAGCGATTCGCCGGCCGGGGAAGGGAAAGCAGCTTTTGTTTCAACGTACCGATGCCGGCTCCCGGTGTCAGCGCACAATAAGTGAATAGGACCGCAGCCCTTTTCATGGGCTCCTCTTCCGCTATGAGCATATTGAACTGAAAATGCGTATTGGAGGGGAGATCTTTTATCACCCCCGTCACCACCAGCTGGAAAGTGTCATATAACAAAGGCTGTCCCAGTACATCCTCCTTTCCAAAAAGCTTTATGGCCAGGCTGGAGGTCAGCACGACGGAATGAGGAGCCGACAAGGCTGTTACCGGGCTCCCTTTCAGAAAAGGGAAGTCGAACAAGCTAAAAAAGGCCGAGCCTGTATCCGTAAAGAAAGTGTTGGGTTCATAAAATTTATCCTCTCCATGACGGATAAATCGGGGCGGCCAGCGCCGCATCCGGACCGTCGTCTCCACTTCCGGAAAGGGATGCTGGTAGAGGGCCGAAGCATAAGGCGCCGACAGGGCGGCGAACCAGACCCCATCCTGCCTGCCGGATACCCGGTAGATACGGTCGGCCTGCCGGTGAAACCCATCGTAGTTGAGCTCGTGCCTTGTGTAAAGGATGACAATGGCAGCTGCAGAGAGCCCCAGCGTCAGCCCGATAATATTTACCGCGCTGTACCAGCGGCGCTTCATTAGATGGCGAAGCGTTGATATGAAGAAGGAATACAGCATATCTGGAACACCCGGATAGGGGCACGAAAAAAGTGCCAGCTTGATGGTGCATTGAATGTCAATCGGGACGGGCCGTCAGCCGCTGTGGAGATTGTACGCTAATGATACACCGGCTGTCCGGTCTGTGGTTTATGTTTATAGCGGAATACCAATGGGAAGATAATTCCCAGCACCAGCGCATAAATGGCAAATGTAAGCCAGATGCTCTGCCAGTCTCTTTTATCGCCTTTTGTAAAATGATCTACTACCCATCCGGCGCCCAGTGAACCCAAAAAAGCGCCTAATCCGTTGGTCATAATCATAAATAAACCCTGCGCACTGGCGCGGATCGTAATGGGAGCTTCCCGCTCGATAAACAAGGAGCCCGAGATATTGAAAAAGTCGAAGGCCATGCCGTATACGATCATGGACAAGATCAGAAAGATCACTCCATCGCCGGGATTCCCTATGACAAAAAGGCCAAACCGGAATACCCAGGCAAAGATGCTCATCAGCATCACCCGCTTGATGCCAAACCTTCCAAGAAAAAAAGGAATGGTAAGAATGAACAGCGTCTCCGAGATCTGGGATATCGAAACCAGCAATGTCGGGTGCTGGACCGCAAACGCCCCATTATAAGCATCCTGAAAGCTTTTGATAAAGGTGTTTGCAAATGCATTGGTGATCTGCAGCGCCGCGCCCAGAAAAAAGGCAAAGAGAAAAAACACCGCCATCCGTCCCTGTTTGAATAATACAAAAGCATCCAGTCCCAGCGAGCTGGCGACGCTCCTTTTTTCGCCGGTCTTTATGGGAACACATCCGGGCATGGTAAAAGCATACAGCCCCAGCAAAATGCCCGCGCCCGCACTTATATACAGCTGCATGGGGCTAAAAGCCCAGCCCGTCAGGTCCACCGTCCACATGGCGGCAATAAACCCCACAGTGCCCCATACGCGGATGGGAGGAAATATTTTGACGATGTTGAACCCTCTTTTTTCCAGCACGATATAGGACACCGTATTATTCAAGGCAATGGTCGGCATATAAAACATGCTGTTGAGCAGCATGGCGATATACAAAGTGGGATAGTCCCGGATGGTGGAAGCCCATAACAATATACCCGCTCCGATGAGATGACAGGCTCCCAGCAGCCGCTCGGCATTGATCCATCTGTCCGCCACGATGCCTAGCAATCCAGGCATAAATAGGGAGGCAATTCCCATCGTGCCGTATACACTGGCGATCTGTCCGCCCGTAAAATGAAGCGTAACATCCATATATCCCCCCATGGAGATCAACCACGCTCCCCAGACGAAGAATTCCAGGAAGTTCATCAGAATAAGCCTAAACTTTATGCCCATCTATGCGTTATTTTGGTTCTACCACGGAAGATAATCAAATATCCTACATTCCGTAACTTTACACCCCGAATAAACAAATGAACACAATGAGCACCATTACCCAGGTAGAGGCTATCCTAAAGACCACCAGCAGGGATCTGGAACAAATAGGCGAAAAGATACTGGCAGAGCAGAGGATCACACCGGAAGAAGGACTGCTTTTATTCGAAAAAGGCACACTCTCCTACCTCGGCGCCCTGGCCAACCACGTCCGCGAACGCCGCCATGGCAATAAAACCTATTTCAACCGCAATTTTCATATCGAACCCACCAATGTCTGTGTTTTCACCTGCCAGTTCTGTTCCTATTCCCGTGTCTACGCCCACCGGGACGAAGGCTGGGAGCTGAGCCAGCAGCAGATGCTCGACATCGTAAAAAGCTACGACGACAAACCCGTGACGGAGGTCCACATTGTAGGAGGCGTACACCCTAAAATGAACATGGAGTTCTTTGTGGAAGTGCTGAAAAAGATAAAGGCCCACCGCCCCGACCTGCACATCAAAGGTTTCACCGCGGTGGAACTGGACTATATGTTCCGTAAGGCAAAGCTCACCGTCGAAGAAGGCATGCACCGGCTGCATGAGGCAGGGCTCGACTCCATGCCCGGCGGCGGCGCTGAGATCTTCCACCCCGATGTACGGAACGTCATCTGTGCGGACAAGGTGGATGCGGACGGCTGGCTGAAGATCCACGAGACGGCCCACCGGGAGGGTATGCATACGAACGCCACCATGCTCTATGGACACATCGAGACCTACGCTCACCGCATCGACCATATGCAACGGCTACGCGACCTCCAGGACCGCACCGGCGGATTCAATACCTTCATCCCCCTGAAATTCAGAAATAAGGACAACGACATGAGTAATGTAGCGGAATCCTCCATCATAGAAGACATGAAGCTCTATGCCGTCGCCCGGCTGTATATGGACAATTTCCCGCACCTGAAAGCTTACTGGCCCATGCTGGGCCGGCAAAATGCCCAGCTGACCCTCTCCTTCGGGGTCAATGACCTGGACGGTACCATCGACGATACGACAAAGATCTATTCCATGGCAGGCAGCGAAGAGCAGACGCCCAGCCTGTCCACCGCGCAGCTGGTATCCCTTATCCGCCAGGTAGGAAG
>DASZWE010000333.1:0-6582 GCA_035546735.1 Puia sp. | reverse complement strand
CTATCTCACGACAGGCGACTACATCAAAAGCGGCATCCCCTATAACTATTTTCTTCTTGGATTTGGAAAGAGCGTCAGCAACCGGTTAAAAAGGGACAGCCCCAACAACCTCATCAGCCATGAGTACACAGCCGTGCAAGCGCCCAATGGCGAGACCGTGGTAGCCCCCAATTGCCTGGAATGTCACGCGCAGGTATTCGACGACAAGCTCTACATCGGGTTGGGCAATACGATGATCGACTTTACAGATCATCAAAAGCTGAACGCGCGGAACGCCGAAATGGCCGAAGCGCTTTTAAAACACGGCGATCCGAAAAAATATACCGCGGCAGCTCCCTTCCTCAATTCCATGAAGATATTGGGCAACCAGCTATATACCCGGGTTCGCGGGGTCAATGCCGCCGACAGGATTGCCGACCTGCTGGTAGCACATCGTGACCCGACAACACTGCAATGGAGCGACAGCGCCGTTATCGATGTGGCCGGCGACGTGGTCCCGACCGATACGCCGCCATGGTGGCTCCTGAAGAAAAAACACGCGATGTTCTACAATGGATTTGGTCGTGGCGACTTCGGGAGGTTCCTCATGGCTTCCAACCTGCTGACAGTGAGCGATAGCTCGGAGGCCCGGGAAGTGGACAGCCATTTCAACGATGTGCTGGCATATATCTATTCGCTGGAGCCGCCAAAATACCCCTACCCCGTCAACCAGTCGCTCGCCAGACAGGGCGGCGTCGTCTTCGTCGAGCACTGCTCCAAATGTCATGGACATTACGGTCCGGGCGGTGACTATCCCAACCTGCTCATACCGGAGTCGATCGTAGCAACGGATTCGCTTCTCTATAAAAGCAATTATCAAAGCCCCCAGTTCATCGACTGGTTCAATAAGAGCTGGTTTGCCATGGGCGATCACCCGGCGAGACTGGAACCCTTTAACGGATACATCGCCCCTCCTCTCGATGGGATATGGATCACGGCGCCCTATCTGCACAATGGGTCCGTACCAACCCTGGAAGCCCTGCTGAATAGCAGGCTCAGACCCACTTACTGGTCCCGCGATTTCAACAACCCACAATACAATTACGAACAGGTGGGTTGGAAATATACCCGGGAAGCCGGCCCGCGCGGCACGGAAGTCTATAATACCACATTGCCCGGCTATGGCAATTACGGCCATACCTTCGGCGACAGGCTCACCGATAAGGAGAGAAAGGCAGTGATCGAATACCTGAAAACCTTATAGCACCGGCCCACTGACAGGCGGCCAGCCGAAGGCCCTACTCCCCCGTCTTCCTTATAAAAAGCTGGTCGCCCTGTGGCTTATAGAACCCGAAATATTCAGGCACCTCGCCCGACAAATACACCTCCTGCGCATAAAAGGAATGCGAGACGGCAAACTCCTGGGGATTGGTACCCGCTACAAAGGTCAGATAGCTTTTGAACTGCAGCGGTGACGCCGACTGATCGAAAGAATAACGCCTGTACTTATACGTTACCCCGCTGAAATCAGTGACCTTTTCGGCCCGCGTGTTTTCCATGAATCGGGTGTTATAGACTGGCGTCGGCTGTACCAGCGCCTGCAGACTCTTTGTTATATAGCTTCCCGGAGGGATCATATCCATGCCTTCGGGCAGGTCGAAAGTGGCGTACAGATTGCCGGATGTGACCCGCGTACCGGGCACAATGCCGCGATAGGAATACCCATCGATGACCCCCTTGACCTCCACCCGGTTGTTAAAAAGACAAACAGCCTGCCCATCGTGAATGACAAAGGACTTTTTCCAGTTGACAAACAAGGGCTTGTCCATCTTGTTAAAGACGGTCATGCCAACAGGGCCGCCCTCTCCATGAAAATTATAGGTCAGTCGCATGCTGTCATTCTCATAGGAGAATTCCTTTTTATCATTTTTCGGAACTTCGGGAGAATTCAGCGTAACATACTGGTAGGTCGTGGAACAGGAACTAACAGCCAGCAGGATCAGGGCTATGCAAATGTCCAGAAAACGAGCCTCAAGAGAAATATAGCTCGTTTTCCGGAAAGGTCTAATGTCTGAGGCCTTCGTCGGACCTGCTTCGACACGGTCCTTCTCGGTCGTAACCTTGCGGTTACGGACAACGGACCTCCTGCCCGTTCTGAATAGGAGGCGCATAGGATCAATTTTTGTGTTAAATTAATAACCATTGACACATCCGTCAACAAAAATGCGGCGTCCTCAAAAAGAATTAACAATTGACTTAAAAACTGATTAAATTACTGTTATTGAAAGATACACCAGGCTATAATATCATTTCCGGCTGGCTGTCGGCAGACGGCCGCCGGCCTTTTGCCTTCCAGGAAGAGACATGGTCGCATATCACAATGGGACGCTCGGGACTGGTAAATGCGCCTACAGGTTGCGGTAAGACTTTCTCCGTATTCCTGGGGGCGTTGATCGACTTTATCAATCGTCATCCAAAAGACTACAAAACAAAGAGCGGGAATGGACTGCAATTATTATGGGTCTCTCCCCTCCGGGCGCTGGCAAAGGACATCGGTCGCGCCATGGAAGAGGTCATCGGTCAATTGGGCATGCAGTGGAAAGTAGGCATACGCAATGGAGACACCGATATGAGCGAGCGGCAGAAACAAAAACGCAGGATGCCCGAAGTGTTGATCATTACGCCGGAGAGCCTGCATCTGCTGCTGGCCCAAAAAGCATACCCGGACGTCTTCAAGCCCCTGCGGATCATTGCCGTGGACGAATGGCATGAGCTGTTGGGCAGCAAGCGGGGTGTACAGGTAGAGCTGGCCATCTCCCGCATCATCGGACTGAAAGA
The DNA here is from genome assembly GCA_035546735.1 of Puia sp. Classification (GTDB taxonomy): domain Bacteria; phylum Bacteroidota; class Bacteroidia; order Chitinophagales; family Chitinophagaceae; genus Puia. Next base: position 3,765 of record DASZWE010000333.1, on the reverse strand, counting down.
AGGCCAATGTTCCATCATCGGCATCAGCGCTACGATCGGAAACCTGGAGCAGGCAAAAGATGTATTGCTGGCGACGCTAAAACCCACGAACGCAGCATTCTTCACGGTCCGTGCGAATATCCACAAACCCATCGACGTAGAATCCATTCTCCCGGACGAGATTGAAAAATATCCCTGGGCCGGTCACCTGGGTCTGAAATTGATACACAGAGTGACGCCCATACTGGAGCACAGCCGGACTACGCTGATCTTTATCAATACCCGCGGCATGGCCGAGAGATGGTACCAGTCGCTGCTGGATGTAAACCCTGATCTGGCAGGGGCCATTGCGCTGCATCATGGCTCCGTTGACATGGCCTTACGCAACTGGGTGGAAGAAGCCCTGCATGAAGGCAAGTTAAAGGCCGTGGTGAGCACCGCCAGCCTGGACCTGGGTGTGGACTTCCGGCCGGTGGAGACCGTCGTGCAGGTGGGCAGTCCAAAAGGCGTCGCCCGGTTCCTTCAACGGGCCGGACGCAGCGGTCACCAGCCGGGCGAAGTGAGTAAGATCTTTTTCCTGCCCACGCATTCCCTGGAGCTGATGGAAGCAGCCGCCCTTAAATCCGCCATGGCGGCGGGACTCATTGAAAGCAGGGAGCCCATGCTATTATGCTTCGACGTGTTGATACAATACCTCGGCACCCTGGCTATTTCAGAGGGCTTCTATCCCAATACGCTCTTCGCCGAGCTGAAGTCTACTTATTGCTATGCAGACATGACGGAGGAGGAATGGAATGAGATATTACATTTTATCACCGCGGGCGGCGCCGCCCTTCATCAATACGATGAGTTTAAAAAGGTAGAGGTCATGCCGGATGGACTATTTAAGATCAACAGCCGCAGGATCGCCATGCGCCACCGGCTGCACATCGGTACCATCGTCAGCGACGCTATGCTGAAAGTGCGCTTTGTCACGGGTGGCTATGTGGGGGTCATCGAAGAATATTTCATCTCCCGCCTCTCGCCGGGAGATGTGTTTACGCTGGCTGGAAGGAACCTGGAATTTGTCATGATCAAGGACATGACGGCGCTGGTACGCAAGTCCAACGCGAAAAAAGCCATTGTCCCCAGCTGGAACGGCGGTCGCATGCCCTTGTCGGCCAATCTGGGTATGATGCTGCGCAAAAAGCTGGACGAAGCCGCCGGGATGCTGGATGGCGACATTCCTGCGGACATCGAGCTGCAGGTTCTTCAACCCTTATTTGAATTACAGGCCGCACTATCCTACATGCCCCGGGAAAATGAGCTGCTGATCGAGCAGATCGAAACCAAGGACGGCTTTCACCTCTTCGCCTATCCTTTTGAAGGCAGACTCGTGCACGAAGCAATGGCCGCATTGCTGGCCTACCGGATCAGCCGGGACACCCCCATCAGCTTCTCCTTTGCCATGAACGATTACGGATTTGAGCTGCTGAGCGATCAGCCCATACCCGTGGATGATTCGAATGTATACGAGCTGTTCAGCCCAAATGACCTGACAGCGGATATACAACGCAGCGTCAATAGCGCAGAAATGGCGCGACGCAAGTTCCGTGACATCGCCGTCATCGGAGGCCTGATCTTCCAGGGCTATCCCGGAGAGTATAAAAAGACAAGACACCTGCAATCTTCCGCCTCGCTGCTCTTCAACGTCTTTACAGAATACGATCCGGATAATTTATTGATCCGGCAGGCTTATAATGAAGTAATGGACCAGCAGATGGAAGAAGTGCGGCTAAGGAATATGCTGGAAAGGATCCAAAAGGGACAGATCGTCCTTCGATGGCCTCAAAAGCTCACCCCCTTCTGCTTCCCCTTGAAGGTAGACAGTATGCGGGAAGACCTTTCTTCTGAAAAATTGGAAGACAGGGTACGTAAAATGCAGGCGCAACTGCGATGATTCTGTACATTTGCAGTCCGCATATGCAAGCTCCATTTTCATACCGTATCAGAGAACAGCAATTGTGGTTATCACCTGAACGTTGCATCTTCTGGGAAGAGGAAAAAGCGCTCATCCTCTCCGATCTTCATTTTGGCAAAACAGGACATTTCCGCAAATCCGGTATCGCCGTGCCACCCTCCGTCTACAAGGAAGACCTTCACCGGCTGCTGACGCAGATACAGTATTTCCAGCCCCGGCAGCTGCTCATCGTGGGAGATCTTTTTCACAGTAGAGAGAACAGCGAATTGACGCTTTTCAGACGATGGCGCGAGGACCTGTCCGGCGTCCACGTACACCTGATCAAAGGCAATCACGATATCCTCGAAGAGGACTGGTACAAACAGGCGGGCATCGAAGTGCACAAAGAACATCTGGAGCGGGGAGCATTCGGCTTTATCCATGACATCACCGAATACAATCATTGCAGCTCCTATTGTTTTTCAGGCCATATCCATCCCGGCGTATGGATCAGCGGCATGGGCAAGCAGTCCCTGCGATTCCCCTGTTTCTACTTTGGTGAGACCTATGCAGTGCTGCCGGCATTTAGCCGGTTCACGGGTACAGCCGCCATCGACCCGCCACCCGGCGCCAACGTATTCGTCATTCTCCCACCCGAGCCCGAAGAGAGGGTACATATCCCCAGAGGACGCGGCCGAACAATATCCATAGCGCCACCATCTACCCCACCCCGGCCACGGACAAGCTCTATCCTTCAGATCCAATAATGCCCGACAAACAGCTGTATATCGCCTTTGACCCCATCTATGCACACCCTTTGCCGCAAGGTCACCGGTTCCCCATGCTGAAGTACGAGTTGATCCCGGAACAGCTCTTGTACGAAGGCGTCATCGGCCCGGACAACCTGTTTACACCAGCCCCCTGCCCGGAAGAGACAGTACTGCTCACCCATACACGCGAATACCTGGACAAGCTGTTGCACCAGACGCTGTCCGCCAAAGAGCAACGCCACATCGGATTCCCGCAATCCCCCGCCCTCACGCAGCGGGAGCTGGTGATCACACAAGGTACCATCGATTGCTGCCGCCATGCCTTCGACAACGGCGTAGCGCTGAACGTCGCCGGCGGGACACACCATGCTTTTGCCGACAGGGGAGAAGGCTTCTGCCTGTTGAATGATTTTGCCGTGGCTGCGAACTATCTCCTTCATCTTAAGCGGGCTCACCGCATATTGATCATCGATCTGGACGTACACCAGGGGAATGGCACGGCCAGCATTTTCTCAAAAGAACCACGCGTATTTACCTTTAGCATGCATGGCCGTCACAACTATCCTTTCCACAAAGAAACTTCGGATGCAGACCTTCCCCTGGAGGATGGCACGGATGATAACACCTACCTGTCCGTGCTGAACGACGCCCTCCCCGCCCTGCTAAAAAAGACCAACCCCCAGATCGTTTTCTATCTCTCCGGCGTAGACATCCTGGCCTCCGACCAGTTCGGGAAGCTGAAAGTTTCGATGGCAGGCTGTGGAGAAAGGGATAAGACGGTATTCACCGCCCTGAAAGAAAAAAATATCCCCTGCGTGGTTGCTATGGGTGGCGGCTATTCGGCAGATGTACGTATCATCGTGGAGGCGCACTGCCAGACTTTCCGGCTCGCCAAAGAAGTATATGGATTATAAAAACCCAATATCAATTTCCCCATCTGGACAGCCGCACCGGGCGCCAAAAGGAATATAGGAGCAGCCCGGCAGCAATTAAATCCGGGTAGGACCAGGACCCTGGCTAATTCATTTTCTTCTTCAGCGAGCTCACCTGGTCCTGCAGGTTGCTGACAAGACTGGC
>DASZWE010000332.1:0-3518 GCA_035546735.1 Puia sp. | reverse complement strand
TGGGTAGTTGTTTCACTGCCTTTTTTATATCCTCCACCTTTAGCTCCATCTCTTTTTCGTCCAGGGCGTCTTCCTCGGGAAGGTGGCCGACATTGGTCTTGTCAATATCGATGAGGTCCATTTTCCTCTTTCGCAGCTGGTTGATCGATTTGTTGATGACGATCTTTTTCAGCCAGGCTCCAAAAGTGGATTTATAATGAAAATCTTCCAAAGATCTGAATGCATCGGTGAAGGCCTCCTGCAGGACGTCCTCAGCGTCGCCGGTGTGGCCGGTGATACGAAGGCTGGTGTTGTACATTGCTTTGCTGTATTTGTTATACAGTTCGGCGAATCCGCGGGAATCCCCGCGTTTGCACCTCTCTACCAGCTCATCATGTAGTATCGGCTCTGTTAGTTCCAATCCTGCAGCTTTTGCGTTCATTTTATGTGCGTGAACAGGGCTTTTAAAAATTTGGCTCTATTTCCGCAAAGGGCTGATAACTTTGGCGGATCTGCTTTCACAGGTCCTGTATTAAGTACACCGGGTTTCATCTCATGTTGCATAATTATGAAATATTTTCTAAAACCGGCCACGGACCGGTTGCCCGAAGGGCCATTATTAGCCATTTTCTGCCCATAACCGAGCGTAGCGAAGGTTACGACCGAGGTATCCGAGGAAGGGTCCAACAGTGTTGGAACCGACGAAGGATACGAGCGAAGCTCTCGTGTCAAGCAGGTCCAACGAAGGCCTGTTTTTGCAGACAGCCGAAGGGCGGGAAATATAATTCTTTCTGGCCGGTGGGGAAGGGGTTCATAATCAAGCTTTTTCTTACATTAGAGGGATAAACCGACAAATCCCATGGCCGCGAATACAAAGACTGATGTTTTCCAGAGTCCGGACTATTTCCAGGTGGACGATCTGCTGACAGAGGAGCAGAAACTGATACGCGAGTCTGTGAGGGCGTATGTAAAAAAGTTCATTTCTCCGATTATCGAGGAGTATGCCCAACGGGCGGACTTTCCGCAACAGATTGTGCCTCAATTAGGTGAGCTGGGATGTTTTGGTCCTACCGTACCTGTGGAATATGGGGGTGGGGGGCTGGATCATATCAGCTATGGCCTGATGATGCAGGAACTGGAGCGGGGGGATAGCGGGGTGCGGTCGACGGCTTCGGTACAGGGGTCGCTGGTGATGTTCCCTATCTATGAATATGGTAGCGAGGAGCAGCGGAAGAAGTACCTGCCGAAGCTGGCCAGTGGGGAATGGCTGGGGTGTTTTGGGCTGACGGAGCCGGACCATGGCAGTGATCCCAGCAGCATGCTGAGCAATTTTAAGGATGCGGGGGATCATGTGGTCCTCAATGGAAGCAAGATGTGGATCAGCAATGCGCCTTTCTCGCAGGTAGCTGTCGTCTGGGCCAAGGATGAGCAGGGGGAGATCCGGGGGTTGATCCTGGAGAGGGGGATGGAGGGGTTCAGCACGCCTACGACGCATGGGAAATGGAGTCTGCGGGCATCGGCGACGGGGGAGCTGGTTTTCGATCATGTGAAGGTGCCGAAGGCGAATATACTGCCGAATGTGAAAGGGCTGAAGGGGCCGTTGAGCTGTCTGACAAAGGCGCGTTATGGGATTGCCTGGGGTGTGGTGGGGGCGGCGATGGATTGTTACGATACGGCCTTACGGTATAGCAAGGAGCGGGTGCAATTCGACCGGCCTATCGGTGGGTTTCAACTGCAGCAGAAGAAGCTGGCGGAAATGATCACGGAGATCACGAAGGCGCAGCTGTTGAACTGGCGGCTGGGGGTATTGATGCATGAAAAGAGGGCCACGCCGGCGCAGGTGTCGATGGCCAAGCGGAATGGGTGTGAGATAGCGGCGCAGATCGCCCGGGATGCGCGGCAGATGCTGGGAGGTATGGGGATCACGGGTGAATATCCCATTATGCGGCATATGATGAATATAGAGAGTGTGATCACGTATGAAGGGACGCATGACGTACATTTGCTGATCACGGGAATGGATGTGACGGGTTTTAATGCTTTTAAGTAAACTTTTGAACCTGGGCTTATGAAGTTCCATCGCAGTCTGTTAGTGTTGTCGGGGATCAGTGTGGGGTTATGCATACTATTCTTTTATTTCTCCTACAACCTTTCTACGGATGAGAACGGGAAAGGGTTCACGCTGGTGCTGGGATGGATCTTGTGGCTGGGGGTAATGGCTTTGCTTGGTCCGTTGATGATTTCTCCCGAAACCCGTGTGCAGTGGTTCAGCAAGGAATACGGAGTAGGGACGATTGTGTTGCTGCTGGTGACGGTACTGGCAGTGATAGCTGGGAATGCGTTGGCATATAGTTTAACAAGATGAAAATATTTTTGATAGGGTTTATGGGATCTGGCAAGACGCACTGGGGGAAGTTAATGTCTTCCAAGCTGCAGTTGCCCTTTCGGGATCTCGATTCGCTGATTGTGGAAAAGGAGCAGCGGTCCGTGTCGGACATATTTGCCGCGGAGGGAGAGGAATATTTCCGATATAAGGAGATGGAGATGCTGGAGGAGCTGGTGGGGAAGGAGGAGAACTTTATCCTTTCCTGTGGCGGAGGGACGCCCTGCTTCTTCAACAATATCGAGTTCATGAAGAAGAGCGGGAAGGTGGTATGGCTGAATACGTCGGTGGAGGTGCTGAAGGAGCGGCTGCTGAAGGAGCGGATGAGCCGTCCCCTGATACGGGAGGTGAATGACGAGGAACTGAAGCGATTTATCATCCGCAAGCTGAGCGAGCGGAAGATGTATTATGAACAGGCCGATATAATGGTGAACGAAGAGTCTATAACGTTGGATGAATTAATCAGAGTATTGTTACAAAATGAATAAAAGCTTTCTTTCCATTGCCGCCCTGCTGGGGGCATTATCCGTCGTGCTGGGAGCGTTTGCCGCCCATTCGTTGAAGAGCATGACATCCGACGCGAATACGCTGGAGGTTTTTCAGACGGGGGTACGTTACCAATTCTATCATGTGTTTGCGTTGTTCTTAGTGGCGTTGTTGTCGGAGAAATTTAACAACAAGTGGATGATCTGGGCGGGGAATTGCTTTATTACGGGCATCATCCTTTTTTCGGGGTCCCTGTATCTGCTGACGGCGTTGAAGATCGCGGAGACGGCCCATGGCAGGCTGGTGGGAGTGATCACGCCGGTGGGTGGGCTGTTCTTTATAGCGGGGTGGATATTCTTGTGGCTAGGGGTGTCGGGGAAGGGGAAATAGGGACGGATCTTTGCATCATTCACTAAGTATGCTTGAGTTCGGATGGGGAGATGGAGCATCCTCCTTTAGAACGGCATGCATGTATTGATATTTCAGATGATCGTAAAGAGAATGTTTGTCTACCATCATTGAAACCAGACTGGAGATCATCCCTGCCAGCATCAAATGGAAGATGACATTGTGGCGATCGGTCATTTCCAGCACCAGGATCGCCGAGGTGAAGGGCGTTCGGGTAACACCCGTCAGAAAGGCTACCATTCCTGACAATATCAGAATATTC
>DASZWE010000331.1:0-22852 GCA_035546735.1 Puia sp. | reverse complement strand
GTGATCAGTATCCTGCTGCTGGCGGCCATGATCGGCTGTATTGTCATTGCGATGAAAGTAAAACCGGACAACAAATGAACCCGATTCCATTGAGTCATATTCTGTTTGTAAGCACTGCCCTTTTTTTTATCGGCATGTATGGTCTGTTTACAAGACGGAATATGATCACGATGCTGATGTCGGTGGAGTTGATCCTGAACAGTGTGAACATCAATTTTGTCGCCTTTAACAAGTACCTGTATCCGGACAAGCTGGAGGGGGTGTTCTTTACCTTGTTCATTGTCGCCATTGCGGCTGCGGAGGCGGCGGTGGCCATTGCGATCATTATCAATTTATACAGGAACTTTCATTCCATCGATGTGGAGGATGCGGGTGAAATGAAGTTCTGAATACTGTGCATATGCCAAACTACGCTGATATTGCTCTGATCCCCTTACTGCCGCTGGCGGCCTTTGTTGTGCTGGGACTGTTCGGCAGGAAGTATTTCCGGGGCTGGTCGGGTGGCATTGGTACATTCGCGGTCCTGGTCTCCACGGGGCTGTCGCTGTGGACGGCCTACCGGTATTTCTTTGTTGAAGGAGCGGTGACTGGCGCTTACCATCCGGTGATCGCGCTGAAGACTTCCTGGCTGTCTTTTTCTTCGGGGCTGTCGATCGATATGAGCGTGATCCTCGATCCCATATCGGTGATGATGATCGTTGTCGTCAGTTTTGTCTCGCTGATGGTACATATTTTTAGCCTGGGGTACATGAAGGGGGAAGCGAGGTATGGCACGTATTATGCTTTTCTCGGTCTCTTTACTTTTTCCATGCTGGGGCTGGTGTTGTCGGGGAATATCTTCGAGATCTATATTTTCTGGGAGTTGGTAGGCTGTTCCTCGTACCTGCTGATCGGGTATTATTTTGACCGGCCTTCGGCAGTGGCGGCGGCTAAAAAGGCTTTTATCGTTACGCGACTGGCCGATCTCGGATTCCTTATCGGGATATTGATCCTCTCCTTCCATGCGGAAACGCTGGATTTTGGAACGTTGATCCAGCGTCTTAGTGGACCAACGCCTCAGATGGCCGGTATTACCACTGCGTCTTTCCTGGGGATATCTGCTTTATCGTGGGGGTTGTTCCTTGTATTTGTCGGAGGCGCAGGGAAGTCGGCCCTTTTTCCGCTGCATATCTGGCTGCCGGATGCGATGGAGGGGCCTACGCCTGTCAGTGCGCTGATACATGCTGCCACGATGGTGGTGGCGGGAGTGTACCTGGTGGCGCGGTTGTACCCGGTGTATATGTTTCCGGGTGGGGCGGTGTTACAGGTGGTCCTTTATGCAGGGGCGCTCTCCGCCCTGCTGGCGGCGATCGTTGCCTGTACCCAGACGGATATCAAGCGGGTGCTGGCTTATTCGACGATGTCGCAGATAGGGTATATGATGCTGGCGCTGGGGACATTCCATCCGGTGGGGGAGGCGACCACGCTGGGATTTACGGCATCCATGTTCCATCTCTTCACGCATGCGTTCTTCAAAGCGCTGCTCTTTCTGTGTGCGGGTGTGATCATTCACCGGGTGCATAGCAATGAAATGCGGGATATGGGAGGATTGAGAAAGCTGCTGCCGCTGACACACGGCTGCTTTTTGATCGCCTGTCTGGCCATTGCCGGCATTCCGCCTTTCTCGGGATTCTTTAGCAAGGAGGATATCCTGCTGGCGGCCTGGCATGCCAATAAGCTTGTGTATTATGCTGCGCTGTTGACCTCAGGGTTGACGGCTTTCTATATGTTCAGATTGTATTTCTCTATCTTTTGGAGGGGGGCGGTGAGGGGAAGCGATGGTCATCATGGGGAAGCGCCTTTTTCGATGAAGCTGCCACTGGTGATATTAGCGGCGGGGGCGTTGCTGGCGGGTTTTGTTCCTTTTTCCCGATTGGTGACATATGATGGTACGCCTCAGCCGGCGCATGGCATCGGGGTTTTTGCGACAGCTCCGGTGGCGCTGGCGCTTATAGGGATATTTGTTGCCCGGTATTTATACTTTAAAGCGAGCGACCGGCCTGATCGTGTTGCGGCTGTGTTGGGTGGGTTGTACAAGTGGGCCTATCATAAATTCTACATAGACGAGGTGTATACCTTTATAACGAAGAAAATTATTTTTAATCTCATCGGAAGGCCGGCAGCGTGGATAGACAGGAATATCGTAGACGGGCTGATGAATCTTCTGGCGACGGTGACGGCGGCGATCTCTGCGGGGATCAAAGGGCTTCAATCGGGGAAGGTGCAGGATTACGCCTTCTGGTTTTTCACCGGGATTGCCGGATTAACGGTCTTATTTATTTATCTATACACATGAACCTGTCATTGCTGGTCTTAGTGCCATTGATCACGGCGGCGGCCGTACTTTTTTGCAGGGGGCTGAACGGGATACGTTGGGTGTCCCTGGCGGGCGCTACGGTGCAGTTGCTGCTGTCTTTCGGACTGCTGGCGTTGTACTGGAAGGAGCGTTCGGGGGGCAACGATGCGGCTTTTCTTTTTGAATACCGGCATACCTGGTTCCCGTCGTGGAATATCTGGTATCATGTTGGCGTGGATGGCATTTCCGTTGCCATGATCCTGCTAACCGCCCTGGTCATGGAGACGGCGATACTGGTGTCCTGGGCTATCAAGCCGATGAGCAGGGAGTTCTTTATCCTTTTGCATTTTCTCAGCGCGGGCGCCTATGGTTTTTTTCTTTCGCTGGATCTTTTTACGCTGTTCTTTTTCCTGGAGGTGTCGGTCATACCGAAGTTCCTGCTGATCGGGGTGTGGGGGAGCGGTAACAAGACTTATAGCGCCATGAAGCTGGCGCTGATGTTGATGGGAGGGTCGGCATTGGTATTTGTCGGCCTCCTGGGTATGTATTATAATACTGTTGGAGCACATAGTTTTGATCTGATGAGCATTGCACAAATGCATCTCCCGGTGGCGGTGGAACGAACATTTTTCCCTTTCTTATTTGTGGGCTTTGGCATATTTACGGCGCTGTTCCCTTTTCATACCTGGGTACCGGATGGTCACTCTTCCGCGCCGACGGCGGCGTCGATGTTCCTGGCGGGCATCTCCATGAAGCTGGGCGGCTATGGCTGTCTGCGGGTGGCGGTATACCTGATGCCGGAGGCGGCACGGGAATATTCACCCATCATCATCCTGCTGGCTACGATCGCTATCGTGTATGGGGCTTTTGCTACCATGATGCAGAAGGATCTGAAATACATCAATGCCTATTCGTCCGTCAGTCATTGCGGCTTTATCCTGCTGGGTATCGGCATGCTGACGAGAACGGCCATTGCAGGGGCGGTCATGCAAATGATCTCACATGGGTTGATGACGGCCCTTTTCTTTGCCGCCATCGGGATGATATACGACCGGACGCATACGAGGCTGGTGCAGCAGTTGGGGGGGCTGTTGAAGATAATGCCTTTTATCTCCACGGTGTTTGTTATTGCCGGCCTGTGCTCGCTGGGGTTGCCGGGTCTCAGTGGTTTTGTGGCTGAGATCACTGTCTTTATGGGGTCATGGCAGCGTACGGGCGACATGTATCGCCTGGCGACGATACTGGCCTGCGCCTCGATCGTGATAACGGCGGTGTATATCCTCCGGGCGACAGGACAAGCGATCATGGGACCGGTGAAGGACCCTTCTTATAACGGACTTGGGGATGCTACGTGGAATGAGAGGCTGGCGGGGATCTTATTGGGCGCCGGCATTATTGCCATCGGGGTTGCGCCTTTCTGGCTTAGCGATCTGCTTGGACCGGGGGTCAGCGCGATCATGGAGCATGCCGGAGCGGCACTTAAAGCAGGCGGACATTGATGGCACAGATATTATAAATGAACTAATCTATGTGGGCTGACATTCTTTTCTCATTACGACAGGAATTAATCGTGACGGCGATCCTCTTTCTTCTATTGTTTATGAAGATAGGGGCTGCGGCGTACAGGATGGAGGCCATGCTGTATTTTATTAATTTATTGCTTTTGGTGAATCTTATCCTGGGGTTTGTTCCGGGTGTGGAGTCCACCTTGTTCAGCGGCATGTTCCATACGGACAGGCTGGTTGTCCTGGAGAAGAACATGCTCAATCTGGCGACGCTGATCATCTCAATGGAGGGTTTCAGCTGGCTGAAGAGCCACCGGCAGGTGCTGGAGTTCTATATGTTGTTACTGGCGACTCTGCTGGGCTTTTTCTTTATGATATCCGCCGGCAATCTCCTGATGTTCTATCTTGGTCTTGAGTTGTCTACCATTCCGCTGGCTGCGCTTTCTTCCTTTGACCTGGAGAAAAGGCAATCTTCGGAGGCGGCTATGAAATTTATCCTTTCGTCTGCTTTTGCTTCCGCGCTCCTTTTATTTGGCATCTCGCTGTTGTATGGGGCCTGTGGGACCCTTGGTTTTTCCGCTATTGCGGAGCGGCTCGATGGGAGTGCATTCCAGCTGTTTGCATTTATCCTTATCTTGTCCGGATTTGCCTTCAAAATATCTGCTGTTCCCTTTCATTTGTGGACGGCCGACGTCTATGAGGGGAGTCCGGTGACGGTGACGTCCTATTTATCCGTCGTCTCCAAGGGGGCGGTGTTCTTTATTTTTATTTTGGTGCTGTATACCGTCTTTAAGCCACTGGCCGGGAGCTGGTACAGGATAATAGTCCTTTTGTCGGTGCTGACGATGGTGACGGGGAATCTGTTCGCCCTAAGGCAGGACGGTCTCAAGCGACTGCTCGCCTTTTCTTCCATTGCCCAGTCGGGGTTTATCCTGGCGGGTGTAAGTGGCGGCTCGCGCGGGGGTGAGGCATCCGTGCTCTTTTTTATCCTGGTCTATATTTTTTCCAACCTGGGCGCTTTCGGGGTCGTATCTTTTATCAGCGCGCAGACGGGGAAGGAGCGTATCCAGGATTACAAGGGGCTGTATGCTACCAATCCGTTGCTGTCCTGGGTGATGGCTATTTCTTTGTTCTCGCTGGCGGGTATTCCGCCTACGGCGGGATTTTTCGGGAAATTCTTTTTACTGATGGCGGGTGCGGGGAAGGGCAATTTTGTGTTTATCGGTATTGCCGCGTTGAATATGGTGATCTCGTTGTATTACTATCTACGGGTGATAAAAGCTATTTTTATGGAGAGTCAGCCGGAGCCGATGGGGAAGCTGAAGTTGCCGCTGTTGCCGAAGATCGCGCTGCTTGTGTGTGTGGCGGGGATCGTGGTGACGGGACTGGTGGGGGGGATATACGATTATATTTACTCATTGAGCAAAGGGTTTTAAGGTAATATGGCTATTAATCAAAATCATTTATTCGAGGAGCTGAATGGAGTGAAATGCGCCATTGTAGAGAAGAATGTGGCAGCGGGGCGGGTGGATTTCCTGCGGGGGCTGCTGGAATACAATGGGTATACGGTAATTGTGGTGGCGAGTCCGCCACCAAAGGCGGCTCCTGCTGGGGCCGGGGCGGGAGGACCGGAGACTGTTCCGGCGCCTGAGACATTCACGGTGGGGGTGACGGATGTGACGTTCAATCCGGTGAATGCTGTCTTTGGTAGATTGTTGAGGACGCCGGGAGGGCATGTTGTCACCCTGGCGTACTGGCAGCAGCGGGAAGGGGAGGGGAGTGATGAACGGCCGTATTTCGAGAGGAATTCCTGACAATGGAGATTTTGTCGTATCATTAAAGTATAAACCCTCCCTTATTCGCATGAATATTGTTCTAATCATAGTTGGCGTCCTCATTGGCCTGGTTGTCATTTTTGTTATTTACCGTTATATAAAAATCCATTATCAGAACCGTGTATTAAATAAGCTGCGTTTTGAAAGGATCAAGCCCTTGTACGAAAAGCTGGAGAATGGTCAGACAATCGATCCGCTGGATGTCGAATCTTTTGCAGCGAACATACTCACCCGGCAAATGACCTTTCAGCTGCTGAGCAGCCGGGATCGAAAGGAGCTGTTTCCCGAAGCATATTATACATTGATAAAAGGTGCGGAGAGCCAGCTGGCCAATTGGCTTGAATTTCCGACAGAGCTGGGTGCGTGCCCGGATGAAATGGAACATATCAAGCGGGTGACCTTTGACTTTGACGGGCAGGGGAATTATGTGCATTATGAGGTCTTTAAATACCGGATGAATGAACCGCACTGGGCTGCTAAAGGTGGGTGGATGGTTGGAGTTGTGGGTCCTTTCTTCGACGATAGCCAACCTTATCATTATGCCGGGGCCACCTTCAGCAGGATGGGTAGTATGGATAAGATCTCGCCTGACGAGGAGGCAAAGTGGGTGCATGAGAAAATTTCTTTGCGGAGGAGGTGAGGGACTATAGCACCTGCGAAGCTGTTGAATTTGTTTCAGCAAGGTTAAGCCGATTCGACTCTATTGCTGCTGTAGATACAACAGAGGAAGAGGGTGGACGCATCTGCATTTGCGGACGTTTATTTTGTTGTCAACAAAGTCGGCGAGGCGAAGATCGTAGGATTTAATTTCCTGTTTGATATAAAAGAGAATTATCGATTTGAGGGGGATCTTGAAAGGCAGATAGAAAAAATTATTGTACCGAGAGATGGATGGGTTCCGGCTGAGATCCGAGGGCAGCAAGTAAACAGCAATCGGGTATTACGGGTATTTTTTGAATGAAGATATGTAGTAACTTTGAGATGCAAAGTACTTTTATATTAAAAGGCGACAAATTTTGCATTTATGACTTTACTTACCAGGATTGAGCAACACTATTATGGAGCAAAAGGGAATAAATGGTTTCACTACTTTACCGTTTTTTGCCGGGTGGCTTTGGCTTTGGGGTTTATTCCCTCGGGTATTGTAAAAATTATGGGGGAACGTTTTACGGCACTATCCAGTAATCATCCTTTGGGGCATTATTTCGAAGCTTTGCACCAGACAGGCTATTACTATACATTTATAGGAGCCATACAACTGACGGCAGCCATTTTATTATTAATTCCAAGAGCTGCGCTTCTTGGCGCCATGATGTATTTTCCTATTATCCTGAATATTTGCATTTTGGCGTACGCTACCCGATTTGAAGGCACTCGTATCACGACGCTGATGTTATTGGCTGACCTGTATCTGTTATGCTGGGATTACGACCGATGGAAAAGCATTTTGCCTTTTAAGCGGCCTGAAGAAAACAGTGGCGGGGTCCTGTCGGGTGGGAAGTTCCCGTTTGTGTTCTTTGGATGTGTTATGGCAATTGTGGCTTTGGTAATAGTAATAAACCAGTTCTTATATGCTATCCGGCCTGGTAATTCTTTAATTGAATGCAGGAATGGATGTGCGGGGAATGATGACCCGAAGGCTTGCGAGGTTTTTTGTGATTGTATTTATAACCAGGGGAAAGCGCTTGACAGCTGTTTAGCTGAATACAACAGAGAGAAAACGGGGCATAAATAGGAGCAAAAAGGATTGACAACTGGAAAGGGGCCTGAGCCAACTCTGCAAAACCCTTTTATACTTCCTCCAGATTAAAAGGCAGTTTGCGTATGCGTTTGCCAGTGAGGTCGAAAATGGCGTTGCAAAGAGCTGGGGCAAATGGGGGCAGGCCGGGCTCACCTACGCCGCCGGCAGCCTCGTTATTCTCCATGATGTGCACTTCAATATCCGGTATATCGTGTATCCGGGGCATTGGGTATGTGTCAAAGTTTTTTTCAACTGCCATCCCGTCCTTAAAGTGGGTTTCGTGCTTTATTGCGGCACCGAGCCCCATCACAATACTCCCCTCCAACTGAGCGCTTATGATGTCCGGATTTACATACCAGCCACAATCTATCACCGAGAAGACTTTTTCAATTTTTATCTTGCCGTCCGGCCTCTTCGATACTTTTACGATATGGCCCACTGTGCTGCCAAAGCACTGGGTGATGGCTACGCCCCATCCTTCCTTCCTGCCGCGGCCTTTCCATCCGCTGACGGTCTCCAGCTTTTCTATCAGCGCCTGATAGCGGGCACCGGGCAAATGCGCCTTCCTGAACTCCAGCGGGTCTTTTCCAGCCGCAAACGCCAGTTCGTCGATAAAGCTCTCACCGGCAAAACCATCGCTGTGGGCATTGGGTGCGCGCCACCAGATGGTGGGAATGATCGACTTGACGGCACACCAGCCAAAACTATAATGAGGGATCGATTGGAGATATCCTGCCAGCAATCCACTCATATTACCACTGTTGTCGGAAGCCGGCCCGGGTTTGCCGTCCTCGTCCGTGCCCTCGCCAAAAGGCTGTGAGGCCGTAATTGCCTGAAAGGCGGATATATTGCCATGGGCATCCAGACCACCTCTGCATGCGTATGCGGAGCCTGTGCGGAAAAGCCCCATGGTCATATCGTCCTCCCTCGTCCACACCACTTGTACGGGCGCCTTCATCTCCCTGGATATATACGCCGCTTCATACGGATAGTCCGGCGACGCCTTGCGGCCAAAACCGCCTCCCAGAAAAGTCATATTCACGGTGATATTCGCGGCCGGCATCTTCATGTTTTCACTTAAATATGCCTGTATCCAGTTTGCTTCCTGTATCGGGCCCCAAACTTCAATGCTGTTGTCCCGCACATCGGCAATGCAATTAAGCGGCTCCATACAGCTATGGCTTTGGTAGGGTGTTTCATATACCGCCTCCAGCTTTTTGGCAGCCTTCGCATAAGCTGCCTCAAACTTTTCCGAGGGCCCTGGCTTTTTCAGGTCTTCCAGCATCCGGGCTCTTAGTTTGTCTGAATCGAGGCGCTCAATTCCGTCGTCGTCCCATTCCACTTTCAATGCCTTTCGGGCCTGCATCGCGCCCCAGAGGGTGTCGGCCACAACGGCTACTCCCTCGTACCAGGTCCCGAAAACCGGTCGCCTAACCTTAAGCACCCGCTTTACGCCCGCTATGGCCATGGAGGCGGAGTCGTCAATGCTCTTTACCTTTCCCCGAAATCGCGGGCTGCGCTCTACCATGGCATACAACATACCCGGCAGTTTTTTATCCAGCCCGAATACAGCTGTGCCATTGGTTTTTAGCGGTGTGTCCAGGCGGGGCATCGGCCGGCCAATAACGGTATAATCTTTTCTTTCCTTTAATACCACGTTTTGCGGTGGCGGCAGTTTTGCCGCCTCTTCTACCAGCGCCCCATAACCGAGTTTTTTGCCTGAAGGGTGATGTATTACTTCGCCCGATCTTGCATAACATTCAGACACGGGGACTTTCCACCGGTCGGCAGCAGCCGTTATCAGCATTTGCCGTGCGGAAGCTCCCGCCAATAAAAGTTGCTTATGCCATCCCCGCACGGAGAAGCTGCCATCCGACGGCTGCGGGCCATATTTTTTGGGGTTGGCAGGGGCAGACCTTATACTCACCTGGTCAAGCGTTACTTCCAATTCTTCCGCGATGATCTGGGGTATGGCTTGTGAGGTACCCTGGCCCATTTCGCTGCGGTGGTTCATAATGTATACCTTACCAGACTGATCCACCGAGATCCACGACATCAGTTCCGTTCCCGCGCCGGCGCCATTGCCTTGTGAAACATTCACCACACCCCCTTTATCATTCCCGCAACCCGGGAGGACTATGCCGAGGGTCAGCGCGATGCCTGTAAGACCTGTCTGCGTGATGAAATTCCGGCGCGAGATATTTGGACGAGGGTTTTGCATGGCGGTAATTTTATTGGTTGGCCAAATGGGCGGCGGTCTTGATGGCTTTACGTATACGCGTATAGGTGCCGCAGCGACAAATATGGCCTTGCATGGCATTGTCAATATCCGCATCGGTGGGATTAGGCGTGCGTTTGAGCAATGCGGCGGCTGTCATTATTTGCCCGCTCTGGCAATAACCGCATTGCGGCACCTGTTCGGCGATCCATGCCTTTTGTATGGGATGTGAATTATCGGGGGACAGTCCTTCGATGGTTGTTATGGGCTGACCCGCCACCATCGATACCGGGAGGGAGCAGGAACGTACAGGGTTGCCGTTGAGCTGCACGGTGCATGCTCCGCACTGGGCAATGCCACATCCGTATTTTGTGCCTGTAAGACCTACGAGTTCTCTTATGACCCATAGGAGAGGCATTTGGGGGTCGGCCTCTATGTTATGATCTTTTGAATTTATCGACAGGTTATAGGTGGCCATGATAGTAGTTTTTTATAAACACGGCTAATTTGTGGACGACGCCCGCGATTTTGTGAAAATGCTTCCAATCCGATGCCAGATTGGTAAGATGTTGATTTTTATTATTTTAAGGGAGATATGGCGAGGTAGGTCGTTCGATATTGATACAGCGGGTGTACGGTTGGCAACAGAAAAAAATATTTTACAGGGGCATGGGGGTAAATGATTTATTTGCGCTCTTATTAACAAGGTGGCATTGACAGACCGGGGAATAACATATAAACTGCCGGAAGGCGGGCTGGTGGCTTATGAAAAGGTTTTTATGGCCTTATATAAGCAACTGCACGCGTATGCCTTCCTCTTGCTGAAAGATCAACACCAGGCCGAAGAAGTTGTGCAAGAGGTATTCTGCCGGGTATGGGAGCGCAGGAACAAAATGAATATACAGCAATCATTACAGGCGTATTTGTACACTTCGGTGCACCACGAATGCCTCCGGGAGATGAAGCGCCGTAAGACAGCGGCTTTATCGCCTGTTGATTATATGAAAATTGAATTTGCCGACGATAGTATGCGTTTCGTTTTTGAGGACGGCTTTATAGCCAATTACCAAAAAAAGAAATAATATGTTTATGATTTTATCGCGGCTATCCTCAATAATTGCATGATAGCTAATTATTTGGGGCGGGACGGGCGGACGATAGCGCCGTAGGATTTGCAGGGCTCTTCGAAATAAATAGCATTTTTGCATAAAATTCGCTGCATGCCATCCCTTGTCCATTTTCAAGAGATATTATCTGCATCGCCCGGGAAGGTCTTTAACGCCTGGACAGTGCCTGAATTGATGATCCTATGGCTGTTCAAGTCGGCGACAAACAGGATTGAAGTGCCTTTGCTGGAGCTGCATTCCGGCGGAAGGTATTCCATCCTGGAAACGACTGCGGAAGGGGAGAAGATCGACCATTACGGCACCTATTCCATCATTGTTCCCCCGGAACGGCTTTCCTTTACACTGGAGGTACCCTGGCATTTCCCCGGCGTTACGACCGTGAACCTTACTTTCCGGGCTATTGAAGGTGGCTGTTTGATGGACTTCCGGCAAAGTGGCGTTGATCCCGGGATCGTTGAAGATAATTGGAGGGCCATGTTCGGTCAGTTGAAAAGGGTCGTGTGCGGGAGCTGAGCCAGAGACATGCTTCCTGAGCTCGATTTGATGTGTCTTTAAACTTTGTTTTTTGATTAGAACGGGGCTTGAAGATTAGGATCTTAAAACATCCTTGCAAAAAAGGCGGTCGGTGTCTGGTCTCTTTTGGCATCCCATTTTCTGCGATAAGATGATTTTGTATAACCGTGCATAAAAATATTTCCCGGGCGAAGGTAATAAATAATGCAACATAGTTGCAATAAAGTAAAAAATAACTATTATTGCAATAAAATGGCAATAATGGCATCAACGTATTCTCCTCTGAAAGACCCGGCGGTCCGGACCACAAAACTGCCGGTGACTGTGCTCAGTGGCTTCCTGGGCGCAGGAAAGACAACCCTTTTGAACCACGTATTACACAATAAGGACAACCTCCGCGTGGCCGTTATCGTGAATGATATGAGTGAGGTCAACATAGATGCGCAGATCATCGAAAGAGAAGATACCTTATCGCGTACGGAGGAGAAGCTGGTCGAGCTTAGCAACGGCTGCATCTGCTGTACCCTCCGGGAAGACCTGATGAAGGAGGTGGCAAAGCTTGCCGCAGAGGACAGGTTCGACTACCTGCTCATAGAAAGCACCGGTATTTCCGAACCCATTCCCATCGCGCAGACCTTCAGCTTTACCACGGATGGCCAGCAGCCTGATCTGTCCGGGATCAGCTACATCGATACGATGGTGACGGTGGTAGACAGCTTCAATTTCTTTAAAGATTACAGCAGTATCGAAGGCCTGCTCGACAGAAAGCTCACCGAAGATGAGCATGACGAAAGGACCATTGTCAACCTGCTCACCGAACAGGTCGAGTTTGCCGATGTGATCATCCTGAACAAGACAGACCTCGTGCCGCAGGAAACCGTTGGATTGTTGGAAGCTATCCTGCGAAGGCTCAATCCCGGTGCTAAGATCCTGCGAAGCGATTTTGGCAGGATCGATCCCTCCGAAATATTGAACACCCGTCTGTTCGATTTCGACAAAGCACAGCAATCCGCCGGATGGATCAAGGAGCTTTCAGGCGGCACGCATACTCCCGAGACGGAAGAATATGGCATTTCCTCTTTCGTATTCCGCAGTCAGCGTCCTTTTCATCCGCAGCGATGGTGGCGTTTTCTCAATGAGGAATATCCTACGAATATCATCCGGGCCAAAGGCATGTTTTGGCTTGCATCCCGCCCGGACATGGCCGTCAGCTTCAGCCAGGCCGGCGGCAGCCTGCGGGTGGAAAATGCAGGTGTCTGGTGGGCCAGCATGAGCTATCGCGAACGCATCCGCTACCCGGCATTTATAGAAAACAGGCGCCAGATCGAGGACCGTTGGAGCGAGATATGGGGCGATAGGATGAATGAACTGGTCTTTATCGGCCAGGATCTGAACAAGGAGGAATACCTGCGATGCATAAAGGCATGTCTGTTGACGGAAGAGGAAGCACGGCGCTGGCGGCAACGTACCTGGAAGGACGAATTCCCCATTTTGTAATCTCATTTTGAATATTACATCGTATGTCACAAGTTGGACCACCTATTCCTGTCACGATACTCAGCGGCTTCCTGGGAGCAGGAAAAACCACCTTCCTGAATGCCATGATACATTCCCTCCGGCAGTCGGGACGCCGCACCCTGGTCATCGAAAATGAATATGGCCAGGAAAACATCGACAGCCAGCTCGTTATCGGCGCCGACAGCGGTCTGTTCGAATTCAGCGGCGGCTGTATTTGCTGCGACCTGAACGACCAGCTTTTAGAGCTGCTGCTGTCTTTGTGGCAGAGAAGGACCGAATTCGATGAGTTGATCATCGAAACCACCGGCATCGCCGACCCTGCTACAGTGGCATTGCCTTTTTTGACAAATCCCGCCATTGCGGATACGTACCAGCTTACACGCATCATCTGCCTCGTGGATGCCCGGCTGATCGAATTTCAGCTGCAGGATACGGAAGAGGCCCGCAGGCAGATCAGCTTCAGCGATATCCTGCTTATCACAAAGACGGAGGAGCTGCCCCGCGATCAGAAGGAGCATATACTGCGTCTACTGAATGATCTCCATCCTTTTGCTCTCGTCCTGTCCGGCAACAGGACGGATGGATATCCCATGGAAGAGATAAGGTATTTTCTCAGGTATGAGTATCCGGAGCAGGACCGCCTGGCTGAAGCCATTATCCCAACGGAAAATACCCATGGCGGCCGTGCACATACGCATGATCACCACCACGGCCATGAACACCACCATCACCATGATATCACTTCTCTCTCGTTCCGTTTTTCCGAAAGCTTCGATCTCGAAGAGCTGGAATTTCGCCTCATGATCTTTCTACGCGCTCAGTCCAAAGATATTTACCGGGTGAAAGGTATTGTAGATGCTCATGGCGAATCCCAAAAGATCATTGTGCAGTCGGTGGCGCATTATTTAGGGATCACGGAGGGACAACCATGGGGGAAAGAAGAAGAGCGGGTCAGCCGGATCGTCTTCATCGGCAGACGGTTAAAACCCGCAGGTTTCGAAAAAATGCTGCGGCAATGTCTGTTCCGGGGCAGCGATCGGAAAATAAAAAGCGATATTCTCCCATGACAATGCTTTATGTCCACTGGAACGTAGATCCTGAGATATTCTCCCGGGGCGGGTTCGTGCTCAGGTACTATTCCCTGCTGTTTGCCGGTGGCATTGCGACAGGATATCTACTATTGAAGCATATGTTCCTCCGGGATGGCATTTCGCTGAGATACCTTGACCGGCTGTCCTGGTACCTGGTCGTGGGAATATTGGCGGGGGCCCGCCTGGGGCATTGCCTGTTTTATGAGCCTGGCTATTACTGGGCGCACCCATGGGAGATCTTTCTTCCGTGGGTGGGTTTCCCCGGCGCCAAAGATTTTCATTACACAGGTTTTCAAGGTCTTGCCAGCCATGGCGGCGCCGTGGGAATTATCCTGGCGGTGGCGCTGTTTTGTCGAAAGTATAAAATGTCTTTTTTGACGATCATGGATAAACTGGCTCCGGTGGTGCCCGCTACAGGCGTCTTTATCCGGGTCGGAAACCTCTTTAATTCGGAGATTATCGGCCGGCCATCCCAGCTGCCTTTTGCATTTGTATTCCACCGGGTAGATGCCGTTCCCCGGCATCCTGCCCAACTTTATGAGGCAGCTGCCTACCTCGTCATATTCTGTTTTCTATTTTTTGTTTTGAGAAGGAGGGCTGCCCATCGTCCGCCAGGCTATTTGCTGGGCTGGCTCCTTATATTGCTTTTTGCTGCAAGGTTCACGCTTGAATTTTTCAAGGAGGGGCAGGAAATGTTCGAGCAACATCTGCCGCTGGATATGGGTCAGTTGTTGAGCATTCCCTTTTTAATAGCAGGCTTTTGGCTGCTTCGGCGATCATGTCACGCCCCAAATATAACGAACGGTTAACATTTGCAATTATGATGTAATTTTTTATTATTCATTATATTGCAACATAATTGCAACAATTTGATCGAAGCCAGCAACCTGAAATTTGCTTATAACGAAAGCAGGACATTTGCCTATCCGGATTTTGAATGCAAGGTGGACAGGCCCCTTCTTATCAAAGGCAGATCGGGCAGCGGCAAAACCACGCTGCTGCATTTGCTGGCAGGCTTTCTTCATCCCGCCGCAGGAAGTATCTCTGTCAATAATGTCTCCATGACCGGCCTGTCCTCCCGGCGGCTGGACAGGTTCAGGGGTAGGAATATCGGCATTGTATTTCAACGGGCTCATTTCATGTCCGCCCTGACTGTCCTGGATAATATACTGCTCGCGCAATATTTCAGCGGTCAGCCGCTGACCCCGGACAAAGCAGTGGAAATGGCCCGTCGCCTGCATATCGGGCATTTGCTGAAAATGCGCCCGTCGGAGATAAGCCAGGGGGAACTGCAGCGCGTATCGCTGGCCCGCGCCCTAATGCATGCGCCTGTCGTGGTGCTGGCCGATGAGCCTACCAGCAGTCTCGACGACGAAAACTGTGCACGTGTCATAGGACTGCTCGCAGAGCAGTCGTATCTTGCAGGATCGGCATTGATCGTAGTTTCGCACGACGAGCGTCTTAAAAAACATTTTTCTCATACCATCGAGCTGAGATGATCCTTAAAATTATTTTCCGGAATCTTTTTTTCAAGCTTTCGGGCACCTTGCTGAGCATCGTACTGCTCACGTTCGGTGTAGGGATCATTTCATTGTTGCTGAATGTATATCACCAGACGGAAGACAAATTCGACAATGATCTCCGGGGTGTCGATCTTGTGGTAGGCGCCAAAGGCAGTCCATTGCAGCTCGTCCTTTCGGCGGTGTATCACGTCGATGCGCCCACCGGCAATATCCTGCGTAAGGATGCAGAACGGATCGTTCATGATCCGTTGGTAGAACGGGCCATTCCCCTGGCATACGGCGATTCATACAGGACCTTTCCCATCGTAGGCACGGATTCGGACTACCTTGGCATGTATGGGGCGGTTTTCAGGGACGGTCATGTTTTTACACATCCGTTGGAGGCAGTCATCGGCAGCCAGGTGGCCGCTTCAGCCGGGCTCAGGCAAGGAGATATGTTCATGGGTACGCATGGCTTGGGAGCAAAGGGGCATGTGCATAAAGAATTCCAGTATAAGGTCGTCGGCATTCTCAAACCATCCAACACCGTTCTGGATAATATGGTTGTCACCGATGTAGCCACGGTGTGGAAGATCCATCATCATCCTTCCCCGGAGGAGAAGGGAGATGAAGCCGGAAAAGAAGCGGAACACGGGGCCGACACGACGAGGCCGGAGGACGAGCTCACGGCCATTCTGCTGAAATTCCGCAGCCCGATGGGCTTGCTGACCATACCCCGGATCGTCAATGAGACCACCAATATGCAGGCGGCCAGCCCGGTGCTGGAGATCAGCCGGCTTTTCAATTTGCTGGGCATCGGGGTCTCCACCATGGAATGGATCGCCTTCGCCATCATGCTTCTTTCCGGCCTCAGCGTTTTTATTTCCTTATACAGCCGTCTCGAGGAAAGAAAGTATGAGCTGGCGCTGGCCCGGTCGATGGGGAGCAGCCGCCTCCTCCTGTTCGGGATGATCCTTTCGGAAGGACTTTTTCTTTCGCTTGCGGGATTTTTCACCGGCATCCTGCTTGGGAGGGCGGCCTTATTGGTGCTGGGTAAGTATGCCGGGGGAAATTTTCATATGAACTTTTATGGAAGTGGGTTCAGCGCGGAAGAGGGGCTTCTTTTACTGGCGACGCTGGGCATCGGACTGCTGGCGTCCGTTATCCCCGCCGTGAAAGCATTTCGTCTCAACATATCAAAAACACTGGCCAATGATTAAGCTGTCGGCATTGAAAAGCCCGGTGGCCATGACGTCCTTTCTGATCCTTGTGGTGGTGGGCATCGTGATCAGCTTCTTTTTTGACAGTGCAGGCAAGGGGCATGAGGCCGGCGTCGACTGGACAACGCTGGAGCAGGTAAGATTTACGCCGAAGTGGGATGAAGCGTATGGAACGAAGGTGAAGGTCCCTGTCTTCCCCGATACGGTCAGCAGGCTCGACGGGAGACGGGTGGAGATCACAGGGTACTATATTCCGATGGAGCTGAACAGCGCCATGTGCGCCCTTTCCAAAAACCCCAACCGTAGCTGTTTTTTTTGCGGTAAAGCCACGATCGGCACCGTCATGATCATTAACTTCAGGCATAAGATGCCCAATTTTGCCGCAGATGATCTTGTTACTGTCAGGGGAAGATTGAACGTAGTACATTCGGTCAATGATTTTGTCTATAAGCTGGCAGATGCCGATCTTGTAAGGATCAACAAATAAATGATCCAATGAATGCACGCAATGGCAGTAGTGGTAAATTGTCAATTAAATATTAACTTTACAGGGTAAAACCCGTTGCCATGAATAGACGAAATACTGCATCCAAAGAGTTAGTACTCAGCTTGTTGGAAAAATCTTCCTCTGCCCTTAGCCAGGACATCCTGGAGGAGCGTATCAAAGGGCAGATGGACCGTGTAACTATTTACCGGGTGCTGAACAGGTTCTGCGAGGATGGCATTGTCCATAAATTCATGTCCGATGAAGGGAAATATTACTATGCCTTATGCAAAAGCTGCTCAAAAGACCATCATTCGCATGAGCATGTTCATTTTCATTGTTTAGGCTGCGATAAGGTGGAATGCGTACCCAAGCAGGTGCGTCCCAGTCTGCCCGAAGGCTATAAGGCCTTGATCTCTAATTATTGGGTGTCAGGATATTGCCGCAAATGCTCTTCCGGCAAATTCGCTCCGGACAAAAAATAAATGCAAAGCCAGCTTCTACAGAAACGATAATGCCACAGTTGCGCGGGGGTGACGACAAATCAGCGCAGTCAATTGGTATTGCAATATTGTTGCAAGCGTGCCTTCTTTCATATTATCATAACCTCCCGTTAACAAAATAAAAAAATTTTTTCGACACATAGTTGCAATAATGTTCTATGTTTGTAGTGCAATCTTGTTGCATTATTTAAATTTAGAATATATATAGGCTGATAGTGATAAGGACCATACTGGTAATTTTTATTCTGAACCTGGCTTCAATTTATTCGGTACATGCGCAAAAAAAGACTCACCGGCTGGTGATTTGTGTTAAAGACAAAGCATCGGGTCAGCTGTTGTCTGCAACTTCTGTAAGCATTGAAGGAAAGAGCTTTATGGCGAATGACAGTGGACAAATTGTGATAGAAAGAAATTCTTTTAAAAGTTTTCACGCCCTGTTTTCTCATGTAGGCTATGCCGACCTGGATGCACATTTTTACCCTAAGGATACTGTGGAAAGGGATACTGTTTTTCTTACGCCCGGCGGCGGCGCTTTAGAGCAGGTGACTGTCACCGGCTACGTTGCCTCCAATGGAGTGAATGCCGTTGCGCCGGCCGTCTCGTTGAAACAGGCCGATCTGGACAGAACACGCGGGGAAAGTTTGGGAAAAATATTGCAGGCTGTGGCCGGTGTAAATATGCTCCAGACAGGCAATACGATTGCCAAGCCGGTGGTGGATGGTCTTTACGGCAATCGGGTATTGGTCATCAACAACGGCGTGCGGCTGGAAGGGCAGCAATGGGGGATAGAACATGCCCCCGAAGTGGACCCCAGCATCGCACATGAGATCACGGTGGTGAAAGGCGCCGATGCTGTGCGTTACGGCGCCGAAGCATTAGGAGGCGTTATTCTGCTGGATCCTTCGCCGCTGCCTTTCAACGATCCGGCTTTGCATGGGGAAGTGAACCTCAATGGAGCGACGAATGGACGGGGTGGTGGTGGCTCGGCCATGCTTAACAGCAGTTTTAAAAAGGCGCCTCAGTTGGCCTGGCGAGTCCAGGGCTCGTACAGTAAATTGGGGAATTACGAAACAAGAGATTATTATCTCGAAAATACGGGTACGGAACAGAAAAACTTTTCGGGTACGGTGGGTTATCAAGCGGAGAAGTTCGGTGGCCAGGTGTTCTTCAGTCAATACCAGACAAGTCTTGGTATTTTTATCGGTTCGGACATCGGCAGTGTAGCTGACCTGATCGCACGTATACATGCCACCGGCCCTTTTGAAAGAGGTTCGTTTTCCTACAAATATTCGCCACCCTATCAATCCGTAAAACATCAGCTGTTAAAAGCAAAACTCTATTACAATACAAGGGACAGCAGTCGTTTCGAGATCAGCTATAATTTGCAGATAGACCACAGGAATGAGTATGACATCCGCCGCGCCTCGCGGAGCACCATTCCTATCAATGACTGGATATTGCATACCAATACGCTGGAAGGTACATGGCAAAAGACATTTGCCGGGAAATGGCACACTACAGCAGGCGTGAATCTTCGTGGGCAGAGCAACTACAACGATACCATTACGCTGGCTAACCCTTTCATCCCTAATTACAGCGCCAATTCCATAGGAGGCTATGGCATAGAGCGGCTGACCTTGAATAATAAATTCGATCTCGAGGCGGGCGCCAGGTATGATTATCAGAAGTTCAACGCGGCCGGGCAGCGTTATCTGTATCAATATTACGATAGTCTGGGGCACGTAGTTCCCAATGAACAGGTACCATATTATACGGGTCACCTTACGCTGCACGGAGGATATCATCAATACGGCGGCGACAGGACATTCAAAAGCGTTTCTTTCATTGTGGGCAGTCTATGGAAGATCAATGAGCTTTGGAACCTCCGCTCCAATGTTGGATTGGCATGGCGAACCCCCAACCCTGAGGAATTGTACGCTTATGGGTTGAACCAGGGATCGAGCGCTGTCGAATACGGCGACAGCACCTTGAAAAGTGAGCATGGCTATAAATGGATCACTACCGTTGCCAAGGCTGGAAAAAGCCTGTCGTTTTATGCCAATATCTATTTTCAATATATTCAGCATTACATTTACCTGAATCCGACGGATTCTTTCTCACAGACGGTCACCGGATCTTATCCCGTATTTCGCTTTTTACAGACCAATGCTTTTTTAAAGGGATTGGACTTCGATGGGAAATATAATTTCGGCAATGACGGAAGGCTCTTTCAATATGAACTGAAGGCCTCGATCATCCGGGCTTATGACCTTACAAAAGATGCTTACCTGCCCTCTATCCCCGCGGACAGGTACACCAATGGTTTGCAATGGAACATCCCGGACTCGAAAAGCCTCACGAATAATTTCCTGCAGGTGAACTACCTGTATGTCACCCGGCAGACGCGCTACACGCCCAATAGTGATTTCGTGGGGCCACCGGGTTCTTATGGGCTATGGGGATTGAATGGCGGAACAAAGATATTATTGGGGGATGGCAGCAAATCTTTAACGGTGGACCTGGCAGTAGATAATCTTTTCAACGTAGCCTACCGGGATTACCTGAACCGTTTCCGCTATTATGCCGATGACATCGGGCGGAACGTTCAACTGCACTGTATATTCAGATTTTGATAATACACCTTTTCATTAAAAAAAGAGAAAATATGAAAGCGAACAAACTTTTATTTTCAGCGACAATTGGCCTTGCAGGCACATTGCTTTTCACTGCATGTTCGAAAACGAAGGGCACCAATGGCCAGAAAGTCTCTCCCCAGGAATTCATTTCCTCCACGCAAATCATTGTAACGCCCGGTCATACTTCCGGCACAGGCATCAGCACCGTGTTCACGCCCAGCGGCGCTGCACAAAACTATTATGTCGATGGGGCAACGGGTAAATATTTCACCATTTCCGGTGGGGATACAGTGGAATCAACGACACCTACGCTGACCTTAAGCACTGCTAACCAGTACCGTTTTCAAATCCAGTTCCGCGGTGAGGACGGGCAGGTCAGCAACGATGAATACACCGACCTTAGCGACCCCGAAGGCGGCGCATATATCCACCAGTTCTTTTTCGTGCCCGTGGCCACAGGGTCTGCGAACAGTACGAACCAGGTTGATGATGACGGCAATCCCCTTATCGGTTATGTAAATCTCACCTCATTATCCGATCAGGGCGGACTGGATTATGAATATGTGGATAGCACCACCGATGCAAGTCAAAATTTACAGATCGGCCTGAACGGATATTTCACGGTTAAAACTTCTGGTAAAACCTTCGATCTCGTGGTTGATCTGCGCCATGGCATAAAAAACAAATTCACAGGCACCTATTTCGCATCTACTCTTACTTATCCCTGGTACGACGATGCCTTTTCCAAAGCGACGAATGATGTAAACGCACCTTTTGGCGCGACGGACTTCGCCACCTTGGTGCATATAAAAACAACGAATTAGATCTGTCGGTGTTTTCTTACCTTACTCACATGAAGCCTGTTCGCAAGAACAGGCTTCTTAGCTGTGCTCCTGAACTATACATCCGTTGCATTTACCCTTTATGTACGATATCCCTATTTACAAAGGTCTGCAATGTCCTGTATATAGTAGACCTGGTCATCCGGGACCCTAAACATTTTTCAATCGCGCCATGCGTCCATCCGGAATTTTCGGTCAGAAATAACCCGACCAATTCTTTGTTCATGGCTTTTGCTGGTTTTTGGCAATGAATAGGCGTAGGTTGCCGGTGAGTAGGTTTATTATCATAATCTGTCCTGTTCCTCCGTTGTTTTATTATTCCCTTTTATCAGATCACTGCCAACATGATAATGCAACGTTATGGCTATCCTTCTTGTGTCCAGTTTGTTGTCGTAATAATAATCGGTGATATTGCTTTGGGATATTCCATGGTAACGCGCCGAATTGAAAATATTGGTGGCTGTCAATACCACATCGAGATTATTTTTTAAAAATGTTTTTTTCATGCCGATGTCGGTATAGAAGCCTGCTTTTGTCAGATACGTGCCTCTTAATGCCTCCGTATAATATTTTGAGGTCATATCTACTTTTATGCCGCCAGGCACTCTGAGCTGTTGCTGGACCGACATGGTGCCAAACCATTTTCGTAAGGTCGTTGTCCCTTCCAGCTGCGATATGGGATAGGCCATATAGCTGACATCCGGCGTAAGCTGTAATTGCCAGAAGGAGGAGATCGTTACGGGTAAAGAAGCCAGGAGATCCAGCTGCTGCATGCTTCCCACATTGGCCGCCAGGTTTTTGATGGTGGCGCCGTTGCTATCCGGGATCAGCGTGCGCATAATATGGTTGCTGCTATATCCATAGCTGATGGTAAAAATATATTTCTGCTTAAGGCTATATGCCGTCGAGACTGTCCATGCCATTTCGGGTTTCAGCTTAGGATCGCCGGTGGAATAAAAAAAGGGATCGCTGTACCAGCGTATAGGATTCAGCTGACTGTAAGATGGACGGTTTATCCTTCTGCTGGCAGAGAAACTTATTTTGTTATTTTCATCTAATTCCTGCTCCATCGAGAAGGATGGGAACAGTTTGGCGTATTCCCATCTATTGCCCGTGTCCTGTTTTACTGTGTACCCATCTGCTTTTGTGTATTCCAGCCGCAAACCTGCATCTATACCCGTTTTATTCATTTTTTTTGATACGATGAAATATGCGGCGGCAATTCTTTCCGTGTACCTGAAATGATTGGACATGTCGTTTATTTCCGTATAAGATCCATTGTGTAAAGAATCGAATCGCTGTTCCAGATCATTTTTTACCTCTGCAAATTTTAAACCCGTCCTGAAGGAAAATTCGGCAAGCGGCAATACTGCATCGGATTTGGCGGATATGATCCTGATGGAGCCCGGCTGGTGGCCTTTAAAGGTAGTATTATTCGAGAAATTCCCTGCGGCATCGTATTGATCGGTGATCTGGGTCACGTCCGAATGGTTCCGGTACGAGTCATAATGTAGTTCGGAAGTGATCTTTTTTCCGGATGGATCTATGTCGTATTTATAATTCAGGTTGACCCCGTCGTAATAGTAAGGTTCGATAAGATCATTGGAGGAGCGTGAAAAGGAGAGGAGCTTGCCGCCGGGATCATCATTTCTTATAGAAGAATAGGTAGTATTTCTCCAGTCCTCCAGATAACCCAGGTAGTCCACGCTGAGTTGATGCCCGGGCAAAAATTGCCAGTCTGCGCCGCCGTGCCAGGTGTAATAGTTCGTTTTGATGGATGAC
>DASZWE010000330.1:0-6859 GCA_035546735.1 Puia sp. | reverse complement strand
ATATGTCTTCGATGGGTTTGCCATCCGGAGCCAGCATTTTATGATAGACATCCGCAAAGGCTGCATGCTTTTGCCGGCCTATAAAAGCGCTGATCAGCTTATTGGCCGCCTCCATGCGGGGCATCAGCTTTTCCCTGCTGGGGCTGGGCTTGATGGATACATACAAAATGTCTGTCTGTGGAAGCCTGCTGCGGATCAAACGGAATAATTGAATGAATCTCCTGAAGACCGCCTGGGCCGTCACCGTATCCGAAGACGCCAGGTCATTGTCTCCGCAATACAGCACTATCTGGCGGGGATGATATTTAAAAATTACCTCATTGGCATAACGTATCACATCGGGAAGAGTAGATCCTCCAAATCCCCGGTTGATAATGGGATATCCGGGAAAAGCTGCCTTTACGCCGGTCCATTTGCGAAAGGATGAGCTCCCTGTGAAGACGATGGGATGTGCGGGCGGTGGTGTGACGCTGTCTGCATGCTGAAAACCGGCTATCTCATCCCGGAAAGGAGGATGCTGTGCAAAGGTCGCAGTGGATAAAAAGCAGACGAGGAAGCAAAAAAGGCTGAATTTTGTCATGTCCCGAATATACGTAATTTCAGGTATGATCACCGCAATCGTATTGGCAGCCGGCTACTCCCGTAGAATGGGAAGGAACAAGCTGCTGCTCACTTATAAAGGCCGCCCCCTGCTGGCGCATGTCGTGGAATGCATCCTCTCTGCCAAAGTGGGCCGTGTTGTCATCGTAACAGGGTTCGAGGCGGACCTCGTGACATCCACCGTCCGGGGAATGGACGTACAGATAGTGCACAATCCGGATTATGAGAAAGGCATGACCAGCACCATACAGACGGGTGTGGCGGCCGCGGATGGCGAAGGTTATATGATCTGTCTTTCGGACATGCCGTATATCAGTCCCGATGAATACAAGGTACTGAGAAATGCTTTTCGTCAGCAGTACAAGCATGACAAGGCCTGCATCATACAGCCCTCTTACGACAACCAGATAGGGAACCCCGTCACTTTTTCCGCCGCCTGGCGTGCGGACATCCTGGCAAACACCGATCCGGAAGGATGTAAGAATATCATCCGCCGCCATCAGGAAAATGTCTACCGCGTGGAAATGCTTACGCCCGCCATTCTGCAGGACATAGACTGGCAGGATGATTACGACCGGCTGTCGGAAGGCATCTGATCCATCATGCCTCTATGGCGTCGTACACCACTACTTTGTCCCACAAATGCCCGTAATTTTTGATAAAATCCTGGTGGATGGGATGTTCCTGGTATGCAGCCTGTCCCGCCAGGTCGGTAAAGAACATCAGCTCGGACACCTGCCAGCTGGCATCCACCACGCCCCGCTGTTCCGTATCGGCAACGACGCCCACGTGCAGGACTTTCACCGTAGGGATTTTCCGGAGGGTCTTCACGCCCTCTACCAACTTGTCCCTGTCCTCTTTTGAGTTGGGATCCTTTAACCAGAAAAATACATGATGGACGAGCGGTGTTTTATCTGTCGAACCTTGCATAGACTTGTCAGTTAATAATTGGAAGAAAATTATATTATTTACCTTCTCGCAGCCTCTATCTCTTCCGCCCTCTTAATCAGTGGCTTACCCAATAACCTGCTCCCCTTCTCCGTGATCAGCAGATCCTCCTCGATACGTATCCCGCCAAAGTTCCTGAACTCCTCCAGCCTGTCATAGTTGATATACTCGAAGAACTTCTTCTCGCTTTTACGCAGGTCCATCAGCTCGGGGATGAAATAAAGCCCCGGCTCGATCGTCACGACAAACCCCGGCTCCAGCGCCCGGCCCAGCCGCAATGACTTTAATCCGAACTCCGTGCTCTTTTTCAACTCCTCCGTATAACCCACATAAGGCTCGCCCAGATCTTCCATGTCATGTACATCCAGCCCCATCATATGCCCCAGGCCGCACTGGAATACCATCGTATGCGCACCCGCGGCGACAGCTTCTTTTACATCACCTTTAAATACGCCGACAGCCTTTAGTCCTTCTACCAGCTTCTCTGCCGCCAGGAAGTGTACGTCCCGGAAAAGTACCCCGGGTCTCAACGCGGCAACGGCAGCCTCCTGTGCGCTCAGCACGATATTGTACATCTCCTTCTGTATCTCCGTAAATCGTTGACCCACCGGAAAAGTGCGTGTCATATCCCCTGCATAGTGCATCCTGTTCTCCGCCCCTGCATCGCAAAGCGCCATCTGTCCCGCCTTCATCACGGTACTGCCGTAATGATTGTGCAATACCTGTCCATTCACTGTAAGAATGGTAGGAAAAGAAAGCTGACCACCCGCCGCAATGGCAATACCCGGCAGCTCTCCGGCGAGTTGCGCCTCGGTCATCCCATCCCGGGCGCCTTTGATCGCAGCCAGATGCATGGCGGCCGTTATATTCACCGCCTCTTCGATCTGCGCCACCTCCTCTACCGACTTTATCGAACGCTGCGCCACCACGGCTTTTATAAAAGGAACAGAAGCCTGCTCCTTTACGGCCGCGGGCGAAAGCCCCAGGAGCTCGCTCAGCTTTTGGATATTCTCCGGCCGGTAAGGCGGTAAAAAATGGATCGGTAAACCCGAAGATCGGGCCGCCGTAAGCACCCCCGCCAATGCAGCGGGAGGCCGGACATCCGTAATGCCTGCTTGTGCCGCCTGATCGACGATGGATGGCTGTGGGCCCATCCAGACGATCTCATCCACTGTAAGCTCCCGCCCAAAAAGGACATCCTTATCACCTTCTATATCGATGACAGCGGCAAGCCCCGCCTTGTCCAGACCAAAGAAATAAAGAAAGCTGCTGTCCTGGCGAAAATGGTACCAGTTATCCTTGTAGTTCATGCTGCTCTCCTCATTCCCCAAAAAAAGAAGCAATCCTTTTCCCAGCTGCTGTTTCAGCTTTTGTCTTCGTGCTATATAAACTTGCTTATTGAACATGGTCATACTGATTTATATGCTTTCTCTCAGCGCCCATTGAATGCCTCTCAACTCGGCCAGACCCCTGAGCCGGCCGATGGCGCTGTATCCCGGATAGGTCTTTTTTGTCAGGTCATCCAGCATCTGATGCCCGTGATCGGGACGCATCGGAATAGATACCTTTCTCCGCTGCTGCACCAGCAACAGCTCTTTTATCACGGCCACCATATCTACATCCCCGCCTAAATGGTCGGCTTCAAAGAAATTGCCTTCCTTATCCCGTTTGGTGCTACGCAGGTGAATAAAGTGGATGTTATCGCCCATACGACGGACCATGCCGGCAAGATCATTGTCCACGCGCACACCATATGAGCCGGTGCAAAAACAAAGTCCATTGGCCGGTGAAGGAGCGCAATCCAGCAGCTCCCTGGCGTCCTGCTCGGTGCTGACGATACGCGGCAGCCCCAATATCGGAAAGGGAGGATCATCAGGATGAATGGCCATCTTCAGCCCTGCCTCCTCCGCCACAGGCACCACCTGCTGCAGAAAATAAAATAAATGCTGCTTCAGCTTTTTGGCATCGATGCCCTCATACGTACGAAGGGCGGCCAGTATCTGCTCCTCCGTAAAACGTTCTTCGCTACCGGGTAGTCCCAGCAACGCATTGCGGTACAAGGTCTCTTTCTCTTCGGCGCTCATGCTGGCATGACGCCCCCTGGCTTTTTCGACCTCTTCCTTTGTATAATCCTTTTCCGCACCCGGACGTTTGAGGATGAACAGATCAAAGGCCACAAAGGCGGATTTCTCGAATCGCAGGGCCTTGCTCCCGTCGGGCATCTCATACGCTATCTCCGTACGCATCCAGTCGAGGATAGGCATAAAATTATACGTCACTACTTCCAATCCGCAGCGGGCTACGTTCCGAAGGCTCTCCTGGTAATTCTTTATGTACTGCTGGTAATTGCCGGTGTGCTTCTTGATATCCTCATGCACAGGCAGGCTCTCGATCACCGTCCAGCGCATTCCGGCGTCTTCTACTTCTTTCTTTCTCTTCTGTATCTCTTCCACCGACCATATTTCTCCTACAGGAATATGATGAAGGGCCGTTACCACACCCGTACATCCGGCCTGGCGTATATCCCACAGGCTCACGGGGTCGTTAGGGCCGAACCATCTCATCGTCTCTTCCATTAACAAGGGTCTTTCCATGTTGTCATTTTCATTTAGGGCGTAAAAATAGGGCACAAATCCTTTCGATGGGCGGCATTTCATTAAGTTATTTTGTCATATTGACGGCAAGTGCAACGGCGGCAGCGCTTCGGCCGCTCCAAAAAAAACCAGCATCCTCGCAGACGCTGGCGCATTAAGATCGTCAGATGGCTTGTCAATAGCCGGGGTTCTGATATTGTGTCTTATTCGGATCAGTTATAGCATCCAGCTGCGTCTGCGGAATTGGCCGCAGGGAATTGGTAGCCTTGATAGTCGGGCCGCCCAGCGAATTGTACGTCTGAACACGGCTCACCAGCAATCCCCTGCAGGCAAGGTCCGGCCAGCGCACATTCTCTCCAAACAACTCCCGGGTTCGCTCAGTCATGATAAAATCCAGGGTCATATCGGCGGCTGTGATCGGCGCCCATACGGGCGCCTCGGGCGTATTCGTATTTTGCATCATCATCATCGCCTGTCTTGCCGCCAGGTCCGGTGCAGACAGCCCGGCACGGTAGGCAGCCCTCGTCCTCAACGTAGTTATGAGGGGCAACGCATCTGCAGCATGCCCGGCCTCGATAGCGGCTTCCGCCGCCAGCAGATAGGTATCCCCCAGACGACAGACAGGAGTAGGTCTGCCGGAATAGTCGCTCACACCCGTGCGCTTGTTGTCGTCATACTTCTTAATGCTGGGGTAGAGCTGGATCCTGCTCGACTTCACTGCATAGAACGAGTCGGGCGGAACGATCGCATATTTTTTGGTCCCCAGGGCGATCAGGGAATCCGCATAACCCTTATAGGGAGCCAGGAAATAACAGGTGTCCCCGGTATTGATACCGGCTGAGCTGCAGTTGTTATTCGTCGCTGTCCATACGGTCCTGAACGTATTGTCATAACGGCTGTCATTGAACTTGTCAATAAAGGCGATATTGTACACATAAGGGGTAGGCACCAGCTGTCTCAGCGGGCGCATATATTTTACCACCCTGTCACAGGGGAAATGGGCGCTGCCTCTCGGAATATCATAATTGTTCTGATAGTTGGCGGTCCACAAATTTCCTTCAATATTCGTCTTCGGATCGAAGGACGTCGGGTTCAGCACCTCGTTATCGTTCTGGTCGCCGGGGATCCTTTCTACAGCATACATGATCTCGCTGTTGTATTCATTCCCTTCTTTAAATATATCGCCGTAGTCGGTCAGCAACGATACTCCATACCTCGATTGGTTGTTGATCAGGGTCATCGCCGTCGAATAGGCGCTGTCGAAGTCCGTCCCTACTTTGGCCGCGGAATATCCCCGGAAAAGATAGGCCCTTGCCAGCATATGCAGCGCAGCCGACTTGGAAAGCTTGAATGCAGCGGCAGGCCGTTGATCAGGAAGATTCTGTGCAGCATAGGAAAGGTCCGAAATGATGACCTTATAGTCTTTTACGAACAGGTCCGCGGTCGGCAGGCGGTTGAATCCCTGGAAGGCGGACTCATTAAAGGCCAGATCCCCCGATCCCAGATCGGTCGGAACAGCGCCAAACTGCTGTACGAGGTTGAAATAATACAATCCCCTCAGGAATCTTGCCTGCGCCAGGACGGACACCTTGGTGGCCGTATCCATCGCTACATCCGGCGTGAACGCCACGACGGCGTTAGCAAGGTTGATATTCGGCCAGCTGTTGGACCAGATGCCGGAATTGTGCCCATTGGACGAATTGATCGAATAATCCCCGTATCCGGACTCCGTACTGGAGTTATACCCCTGGTCCCCTAATATCGCTTCATCGGTGCCGCTGTTAAAAGCAATGGTCCCATCCATATTGCCATAATAAAAGCGCATCCCCGAATAAAGCGCATTCACCGCATTCTGTATCCCATCAGCGGTCTTGAAATACGACACCGTGAAAACAGTATGCGGATCCTCTTGCAGGACCTTCTTACACGCCCCCAGCGCGATCAGTGCGCCCAGGAATAAGATACCAAGTTTACTATATCTGATTTTCATTTGTTTGTGTTTATCGTGTTAAGACAATTGTTCTGTGATCATTAAAACTGGACACTCACTCCGAATAAGAAAGCGCGCGTGGGTGGCGGAGCCACGCCAATGGTCAATGCCCTCGATGACAGGTTGCCGGGGCTTTGCACACCGGTATTTCCTAAAGCCGTAGCTTCGGGATCGACCCCGCCTTCACGCATATAGGGAGAATACAGAACAAAAGGATTCTGCGCCGTAGCATATACCCGGATAGACTGGGCTTTTAGGCTGTTCAGCAGCTTCGCATTGAAAGAATATCCGAAATTGATGCTGCGCATCTTGATAAAGCTTGCATCATAATAGCCCAGGGTACTCAATCCGATGGCGCCCGACGCCAGCATGCCCGCCGGAGACGGGAACTTATTGGTAGGATTGGTAGGCGTCCAGTAATCTACTTTTACATTGTTCCTTCTGGCGTTCAATATCGACAGGTAAGCGGCATAGGGTTGATATACCTGGCTGACCAGCAACCCGCCCATCCGTGCATAGAGGACAAAGGAAAGATCGAATCCTTTATAGGTGAATCTGTTCGTCATGCCTCCCTGCCAGGTGGCCTGTCCGCTGCCCAGGATCGTCCTGTCGTTATTGGGTTCTATCGTATTGCTCTTGTCCAGGTCGGCAAATCGTATATACCCGGGCTTTGCACCATAGACGGCAGCCTGTGCTGAATCTGCCGTTTGCCAGATGCCGGTCTTCT
>DASZWE010000329.1:0-7120 GCA_035546735.1 Puia sp. | reverse complement strand
CGGCTCACGCATACCAGCTTTTCTCTCTCATCAACGATACGTATATCCCATACATGGGTGGTTTTACCCAGGTGGAGGGGTGTGGCCGTACCGTATACATATCCCTCCCGAACGCCCCGGATGTGATTGGCATTGATCTCCAGCCCTACACAGTAATATTGGGTCTGATCGATGACAAAGGCGGACCCGACACTGCCCAGGGTCTCTGCCAGGGCTGCGGAAGCGCCGCCGTGCAGCAGCCCATAAGGTTGGATGGTGCGTTCATCCACGGGTATGCGCGCCTTCAGGAAATTTTCTCCAATCTCCGTGAGCTCGAGGCCGATGGCGCCGCCCATGGTGCCGGGGACGAGGGCTTGCAACTGGGGCACCGTAATGGAAGGATCAAACCAGATGGACATGTTGACGTCGGATTATGGGTTGATGGATGGTTGACTGCGCAGGGACAGGGCTACTACTTCCGGGAGGAATTGCAGGGCGTCGCCGCCATTTTTTATGACGTCTCTTACCAGTGTGGACGCCACCGAAGTATACTGCGGCAGACAGGTGAGGAACACCGTCTCTATTTGCTCATCCAGGCTGCGGTTCATGTCGGCGATGGCTTTTTCGTATTCGAAGTCGTTCACATAACGGATGCCTCTCAGGATGAAGCGGGCGCCCACTTCCTTGCAGGCCCGGACGGTGAGCCCTTCGTAGACTACGGCGTCGACCTTGGGATTGTTTGAAAAGATTTGTTTGATCCAGGTAAGTCTTTGCTCTTCGGAGAACATCGGTACCTTATTCACGTTGCGCCCGATGCCGATGTATAATTTATCGAAAAGGGGCAGGCTCCGGTTGATAATATCCAGGTGTCCGATCGTGATCGGGTCAAAAGTGCCTGGAAAAAGGCCGATACGTTGCATATTATGGCATTGAAGTTAGTTCTTTTCTCCTTTTGCGCCGGCCAGCAAATAAAGGACGGCCATGCGTACCGCCACGCCATTCTCCACCTGCTGGAGGATGATGGATTGTTTGCTGTCGGCTGCATCGCTGTCCAGCTCCACGCCCCGATTGATAGGACCAGGGTGCATGATGACGATCTTTTTATCCAGGCTGTCCAGGAGGCGCTTGCTCACTCCGTAAGCGAGGTTATATTCCCGCAGGGAGGAGAACAGTGGCTGGTTCTGCCGCTCCAACTGGATACGAAGGACATTGGCAACGTCACACCATTGCAGGGCCGTCTTCAGATTGTACTCCACACGCACGTCGAAGGCTTCGCGAATATACGTTGGTATGAGGGTAGGGGGGCCTGCCAACATTATTTCCGCGCCCATTTTCTTCAGCAAATAGATATTGCTTAAAGCCACCCGGGAATGCATGATATCTCCGATGATGGCTACTTTTCTGCCTTCTAATCTTCCCAGGGATTCGCGGATGGAAAAGGCATCCAAAAGTGCCTGGGTGGGATGTTCGTTGATCCCGTCCCCGGCGTTGACGATGGCGGCGGGGATATGTTTTGCCAGGAAGTGCGGGGCTCCGCTGGCGCTGTGCCGCATTACCACCATATCCACTTTCATGGACAGGATATTGTTGACCGTATCCAGAAGGGTCTCGCCTTTGGCGGCAGAGGAGCCGGATGCGGTGAAATTGATCGTATCAGCGGACAGCCTTTTTTCGGCCAGCTCGAAGGAGATGCGCGTCCTGGTGGAATTCTCGTAAAAAAGATTTACGATGGTAACATCCCGTAGCGTGGGGACTTTCTTGATGGGACGTTGCAGTACTTCCTTGAATTGGGTGGCGGTATCTAAAATAAGCTGAATATCACCCGGAGTGAGATCTCTAATGCCAAGAAGATGTTTCGTACTTAGTTGCATTAGGGGGCGAAATTAGTACATTTTATAATCAAGCTACAAGATAATTTTCGGGTGTGGACAGTAGATCAGAGCATCGCAACTTCTTCCTTTCCATCCTTTTCCTTCCAGAACACTTTCACTTTCTGTGTGACCATGGAGTCGATGGATCTGCCCGTGTAGTCGGCCTGTATGGGCAGCTGGCGGCTGAATCTGCGGTCGATGAGCACGCAGAGCTCGACCTTGGCGGGTCTTCCAAAATCCAGGAGCGCGTCCAGGGCGGCCCGGATGGTGCGGCCTGTCCAGAGGACGTCGTCGATGAGGATGACATTTTTGTCTTCGATGGAAAAGGGAATGTCCGTCTGATTCAGCTCATGGAGCCCTTGACGTACGTCATCCCTGTAAAAAGTTATATCCAGCAGTCCGTAAGGGATCGCGCTCCCGGGCAGCTGCTGTTTTAATT
Source organism: Puia sp. (assembly GCA_035546735.1). Lineage (GTDB taxonomy): Bacteria > Bacteroidota > Bacteroidia > Chitinophagales > Chitinophagaceae > Puia. The sequence continues at coordinate 4,831 of DASZWE010000329.1, read as the reverse complement.
GTGCGACAATTCGATTGGAGAAGTAGATACCCCGGGGCTGGATGCCGATGAGTACGGTATTTTCAAGGTTCAGGTGATTCTCGAGCACCTGGTGGGTCAAACGCTGTATCGTGATAGCCAGTTGCTGTTCATTCAGGATTGTCTTCAAGCAAGATAAATTTTCGATAAATGTACGCAAAAAGAAAGAGACCGGCATCCGCCGGTCTCTTCACAAACTATACAAACATTCTTCAAAACACTAAAACAAACTATTTTATTTACCGCCACCGCCGAACTTGTAGACAGCGGAGAGGCTGATGCTGCTCAGGGTGCCACCGGTAACGCTGGTTCCATCATAAGCGCCGATGATCTGGATCTGACCTGCGTCATAACCTACCTGGGGCAGGTACTCAAAACCGCTGGAGCTGTTACCGCTGCCGGTGAAGATGCCAACACCGACCTGAGCGCCTACGAAGAAGGAGCTGGCGGGGTAGAAACGTGCACCGACCAGTACGGGGATCTGGCCTACGGCTGGAACTTTGGCGGAATAGGAGTTACCCAAACCGTCATCATACGTGAAGGTCTTTCCAAAGAAAGAAGTGTAGCCAGTGGTAGCGACACCTTTGAGCTGGTCTGTGAACGCATACTCACCCTGCAGATGAACACCAACGCCGAAAGAATGGGTCAGGTGGAAGTCTCCGATGGGCAGTGCGGCATTGATGCCGGCGCCGAAAGTAAATTCGCCTTGTGAACCGGAAGATTGAGCTTTAACGCCGATGATAGAAGCAGTGAAAACGGTCAGTACTAACGCGAGCTTTTTCATAATAGAGATTTTGGGTTTATAGTTTAAAACTTGGGGCAAATCTAATCGCTTGATTTGTAATGCGCAATACCACGAAAAGAGTATTTTTTTATTGTACGGTACTAAAAATATACGGAAAAATCTTTAATACATATTGTATATCAATAATATACAAATAAGTATGTATTTTATACATAATTGCGTAAAAAAGAGAAATTGTTAAGATATTGACTAAAAAAATTGCCGGAAATTGATTTCAGGCAATAAAGAGAATATAAAAAGCTGCGTATTTACTCTCTTGAACGATGCGTATTTACTCCTGCGCCAAAAAGGGATACCTATAGTCTGTCGGAGGGACGAAGGTTTCCTTGATGGTCCTTGCACTGAGCCAGCGATAAAGATTCAGGATCGATCCGGCCTTGTCGTTGGTGCCGGATGCTCTTGCGCCTCCGAAGGGTTGTTGTCCTACTACAGCGCCGGTGGGTTTGTCGTTGATATAAAAATTACCCGCGGCCTGGCGTAATCTTTCGGTGGCCAGTTCGACGGCATTTCTATCCTGCGCGATGATGGAGCCTGTGAGCGCATAGGGAGAAGTGGTATTGACGAGGTCCAATACCTGATCGAATTCCGATGGCTTATAAATATAGACGGTCAGTACGGGGCCGAAGATCTCCTCGCACATGGTAACGAACTTCGGATCCTTTGCTTCGATGACGGTGGGCTCTATGAAATAGCCTTTTGATTTGTCGGCATTTCCACCTACCCAGATCGTTGCTTTGGGGTCCTTCTTTGCGTTGTCGAGATAGGAACTGATCTTGTCAAAGCTTTTTTCGTCGATGACGGCATTGATGAAGTTGGAAAAGTCTTCAACGGCGCCCATCTTAAAGCTTTTGACGCCTTTGATGAGTTTGTCTTTCACCTCGGCTGCCAGGTTTTCGGGGATATAGGCCCTGGAGGCCGCTGAACATTTTTGTCCCTGGAATTCGAAGGCGCCGCGGAGGAGCGCTGTTACGAGTACGTCGGGGTCGGCGCTGGAATGGGCCAGAACGAAGTCTTTGCCTCCTGTCTCGCCTACTATGCGGGGATAGGAACGATATTTCGAAATGTTCTCACCTATCGTCTTCCAGATATTATTGAATACGCCGGTGGAGCCGGTGAAGTGGATGCCTGCAAAATCGGGGTGGCTGAAACAGCGCTTGCCGAGAGAGGGGCCGTCCACGTATATGAGGTTGATGACGCCGTTCGGAAGTCCGGCCTCCCGGAGGATGCGCATGAACATCTGGGCGGAGAAGATCTGCGTGTGGGCAGGTTTCCAGACCACCGTGTTGCCACACATGGCGGCGGATGTCGGCAGATTGCCGCCGATGGCGGTGAAGTTGAAGGGAGTGATGGCCAGGACAAAGCCTTCGAGGGGTCTGTACTCCAATCTATTGTGCACGCCCGGACTGCTGATGGGCTGTTGCCTGTATATTTCGCTGAGGAAATGAACATTCCAGCGGAGGAAGTCGATGATCTCGCAGGCGCTGTCTATTTCGGCCTGGAAGGCATTTTTACTCTGGCCCAGCATGGTGGTGCCATTCATGTAACTCCGATACTTCGTGGAGATAAGGTCGGCGGCTTTTAAGAAAATGGCTGCCCGGCTCTCCCAGCTGAGGGCGGCCCATGCAGCTTTGGCTTTTAGTGCGGCGTCAATGGCTTGCTCTACATGGCTTTCATCCCCTTCGTGAAAATGTCCCAGGGTGTGGGCGAGCTCGTGTGGGGGATGGAACGCTATCTTTTTACCTGTCCGCACTTCCTGTCCGCCAATGTACATGGGGATGTCGTGCCGGGTACTTTTTAATTCTTTGAGGGTGGCTTTCAGCGTCTCCCTTTCCTTGCTGCCCGGGGCATAGCCGAGCACAGGTTCATTGGCAGGCGCCGGATAATTGAAGTAACCTAGGTTCATGTGATGTCTATTATTTAAAATACAATGCTATGCTGACTCTTTCTCGCTCATCAGGTATGCCTTTATAAAACCATCCAGCTCTCCATCCATCACGGGCTGTACATTGCCTACTTCATAGTCCGTGCGATGGTCCTTGATCATCTTGTAGGGGTGGAATACGTAGCTGCGTATTTGCGAGCCCCATTCGATCTTCTTTTTGGTGGAGTTGGTAGCGTTCTTCAGCTCTTCCCTTTTGCGCAGCTCCTCTTCATACAGCCGGCTTTTTAACATTTTCAGGGCTTTTTCCCTGTTCTCGCCCTGGGTACGGGCCTGCTGGCATTCCACGATGATGCCGCTGGGGATATGTTTTAGCCGTACGGCTGTTTCTACCTTGTTGACGTTCTGTCCGCCTTTGCCGCCGCTGCGGTAAAATTCCCATTCCAGCTCGGCCGGACTGATCTCTATCTCGATGCTGTCGTCTACCAGCGGGTATACGAATACGGATGCAAAGGAGGTATGCCGGCGGGCGTTGGAGTCGAAGGGGGATATCCTTACGAGCCGGTGAACGCCGCTCTCCGCTTTGAGGAAGCCATAGGCGAAGGGGCCATCGAACTGGAGCGTGGCGCTTTTGATACCGGCGCCTTCGCCGTCCTGGAGGTCCAGTTCCGTGACGGACCAGCCTTGTTTTTCTCCATACATGCGGTACATACGGAGCAGCATTTCGGCCCAGTCCTGGCTTTCGGTGCCGCCTGCGCCGGAGTTGATCTGCATCACGGCGGGCAATTCGTCCTCGGGCTGATTGAGGGTGCTCTTGAATTCGGCCTCTTCGATCTGACGGAGGGCCTTGTCATAGGCTTCTCTTGTCTCTTCTTCCGAAGCTTCGCCGCCTTTCCAGAAGTCGAAGAGTACGGCAAAATCTTCCACGGCCGTCTCGACGGATTCGTAAAGCTTTACCCAGTATTCGTTGAGCTTGATGTTTTTCAGGATCTCCGTCGCCCGCTTGTTATCATCCCAGAATCCCGGACTTAGCGACAGCTGTTTTTCTTCGTTGATCTTGTATAGCCTGTTCTCAACGTCAAAGAAACCTCCTCAAAACCGCCACGCGGTCTCTCATACTTTTGATTTGTTCTTGTGTCATAGGGCGCAAATTTACGAAAAAATGGCGAACCGGCGTGTCAACCAGCGGGGACCACGAGACTGTAAAATGATTATCTTTAAAAAGACTAATCATACAGCATGAATATTATAAAAGTGGCGAAGCCGGGGCTGGTCCTCGCAGGGGTGATCTTTTTGGCAGGCCTTACCGGGAGGGGGCAGTCTGTCCTGGAGCCCGGCTTTGACGCAAAGGAATACCTGGCCATGCTGCGGATCGATTTTACAAAACAGGACTCCTTATCGGACCACTCCGGGCGGGACACCGGGTTCCATGTAAATCCACCGGAGGGCTATATACGCCATTATCAGAGTCCGGAGGTAGGGTTGAAGAACCGGTGGTCCATGTGGTACAGGAGGGATGGCAGGGTAGCTGTCATCAGCATACGGGGAACTACGGCCGATGCGGCCAGCTGGCTGGCGAATTTTTATGCTGCCATGGTGCCTGCCAATGGCTCTCTTCAGCTCAACGACAGCAATCTTTTTGTCTACAGGCTGGCATCGGATGAAAAGGCGATGGTGCATGTGGGATGGCTGGTGGGCCTGGGATCTTTGGCGCCCACCATGCTGCAGCAGGTACATGCGGCTTATGAAAGGGGGATACGGGATTTTATTATCACGGGACATAGCCAGGGTGGAGCGATCGCCTTTCTGACCATCAGCTATCTCCATTATCTGAAGGAAAAAGGGGAGCTGCCGGCTGACATCGTATTCAAGACCTATTGCAGCGCAGGGCCAAAGCCGGGCAATCTTTTCTATGCGTATGATTTTGATTTCATCACCCGCCACGGGTGGGGGTTCAATGTGGTGAACAGCGCGGACTGGGTGCCGGAGTCGCCTTGCTCTGTACAGGCTTTGTCGGACTTTAACCGTACTAATCCTTTTTTCCGGATCGATGGCATGCTGAACAAGCAGCGCCTGCTTGTCCGATGGTATTTAAAAGGAAAATATAATAAGCTAAAAAGAAACACCCG
>DASZWE010000328.1:0-18662 GCA_035546735.1 Puia sp. | reverse complement strand
ATGGTATAGGCCAGGTGGGGGCCGAACCAGCGGGGGTCGAGGTTCAGGGGAGGCGACATATTCAATATATGGGGGTTATGGGCCTCTTTGAGGTAGGGGATACAGGCCTGGCTCATAAAGAATGTGCCCCGGACATTGATCTGCTGCATCAGGTCCCAGCGCTTTATCTCCGTATGTTCCGTATCTGCTATATTGATGGCGCTGGCGTTATTTACCAGGATATCTATGCCGCCGAAGTTATCGACCGTCTCCCGGACGATGTGGCGGATGCTGTCCTCAAACCGGATGTCGCCTTGTATGGGCAGCACTTTGCCTCCTCCGGCGGCCCTGATCTCTTCCGCGGCGGTAAAAATGGTCCCTTCCAGCTTGGGATTAGGCTCAGCCGTCTTGCCGGCTATGGCGATATTCGCACCTTCTTTGGCCAGCCGGATGGCAATGGCTTTACCAATCCCCCTGGTGCCGCCTGTGATGAGGACCGTCTTATTGGAGAAGCTTGTCATAACCTTGTAATTCCTATTGGTTTAGGAACTACAAAATAGGCTAATTTATGCGCTATCCCAAATATTCGAAGGCTATGCCAGGCGCGTATATCGTAAATCTACGATAAGGCACGTAAAAACTGAACATTGGAAATATAGCGTTTCTTCTCTTGTGGAAAGGCCCTTTCGATTGTATGTTTGTATTGTTAAGTATGATTGATACACGGTTCAGAAAATCCAATTGTCCGAAGAAAAGCTAGCTGAAAGAATGAATGAAAATCCAACGAAAAACCGAAATCCAAAGATCCGAAAAGCCAATTATCCAAGAATCCTGAAAATCCGAAACGAATTCAAATCCAGAAAAGCCCTGAATCCTTGATCAATCAGAACTTATCCGTTTAAAAAATCCAAAATCCGAACAAGATCCAATCCTAAGAACAAGCCAATGATTGAAATTTGTACCTATTGATGGCCGCGAAAATGTTGGTAAGGTATCGTACAAAAATGTTGAAGCGTCCTGGAGAGATCCAGGACGCTTCTTTTTTAAACGGGCCATGCTAGTGATCCTTGTTGCCTTGCTTACGGCTATTCCTTGCTATTTCCAATCTTTCGTTTTCTGCCGGTGCTATTTGTATATCCTATCTTAATCTTTTACCGTTGTTGGGGGCACCGCCGCACACTAGTGCGCATCGGTGGGCACGGGTGCATTCTTCTTGAACTTCTGCAAATAGACGATCGGGATACAGAACAATACAAAGATCCCGATGATCATATACATGCTATCATAGGTGACGAGCATGGTCTGCTTGGTGATCAGTCCTTCCATGGCCCTGTTGGCTATTTGTTCTGCATCGAGGGCTGATTTACCCTGGGCTATAAATCCTTTCACCATGGCGGCGTGACGTTGCACGTAGCCCGGATTGTAGGGATTGATATTTTCCAGCAGCAGGGCGCGTACCTTACCTGATTTGATATGGATCAGGGTGGTCAGCAAGGCTACGCCGAAGGAGCCTCCCAGCTGACGCATCATGTTATTCAAGCCCGAACCCTGTCCTATCTCGGGACCTTTCAGTTCCTGGAGGGCCAGGGTGGTCAGGGGTACGAAGAGGATGGCCATGCCGATACCACGGATGACCAGGGGCCAGAAGAAGTCCGCAGTGCCTGATTCCAGCGTGGAATTGGACAGCATATAGGTGAATACGAAGAACAGGAAGAATCCGCCCGTGGCCATGAACTGGCCGGGTACTCCCCTCTTTAGCATGATGCCTACGAAGGGCATCAGACAGATGGTGGCAAAGCCGCTGGGGAAGAGGATAATACCCGTCTGCTGGGCAGAGAATCCGAGGAGGTTCTGGCAGAATACGGGGAATATGAATACGGAGCCGTATAGGGCGAACCCGAGCACGAAGGAGGTGACGATGCCGATGGCAAAGCTCCTGTTCTTCAATATGCGGAAGTTCACCACGGGGTGGTCCGTGCTCAGCTCTCTCCAGATGAAGGCGATGCCGGACAGTATGGTGGTCAGGGTAAGCACAGAGATATAGGGTGTCTGGAACCAGTCTTCCGTCTCGCCTTTTTCCAGTACCACCTGCAGGCTACCTACGCCTATGGCCAGCAGGAGAATACCCCACCAGTCGATGGGCTTGCCTTTGGCATACCGGGGCGACTCTTTCACAAAGGTGGATACGAAGAAGGCGGCGATAGCGCCCACGGGTATATTCACATAAAATATATAGGGCCATTTGAAGTGATCCGTGATGTAACCACCGATGGTAGGACCTACCGTTGGACCTACGACTGCGCCAAGGCCAAAGAGGGCGGTGGCCATACCCAGCTCTTCCCGGGGCCAGGTCTCCATGAGGATGGCTTGCGCGGTAGACAGGAGACCGCCACCGGCCAGGCCCTGTACAATACGGAATATCACCAGCTCGGAGAGACTATGCGCGTGTCCGCAAAGGAAGCTGGCAAGGGTGAATATGAGGATAGAGGTTATAAAATAGTTCTTTCTTCCAAACCTGTCGCCCAGCCATCCGGACATGGGCAGGATGATCACGTTGGCCACGGCGTAGCCGGTGATGATCCAGCCTGCATCTTCCAGGGTGGCGCCCAGGTTGCCCATGATGTCGGGCAGGGCTACGTTGACGATCGTGGTATCGATCAGCTCCAGCAGTGACGCCAATATCACCGTGATAGTAATGATCCACTTTCTAAATCCATGTTCGGCCATGACTCACAAATTTTTTGAAATTATTTCGTATGTACGACGACCTTCACGCTCATCCCTGCCCGTAAGAGACCCAGGGTGGCGCTGTCACCTTGCAGGGTGATCTTGACGGGTACGCGTTGTACGACCTTTACGAAGTTACCGGTGGCATTATCGGGAGGCAGCAGCGAGAATTTGGCGCCCGTGGCTCCGGAGAAGGACTGGACGGTGCCTTGTATGGTCCTGTCGGAATAGGCGTCGGGAATGATGTCCACTTTCTGGCCTATCTGCAGGTGTTCCAATTGCGTCTCCTTAAAGTTGGCGGTGACGTAAATGCCTTTGTCGTTGACGATGGCAAAAAGAGATTGTCCGGCCTGTACCAGCTGACCGACCTGAATATTCTTTTTCGATACGATGCCACTGGCGGGGGCCGTGATCACGGTATAGGACAGCTGCAGCTTTGCAAAGTCGATGTCGGCCTGGCGGCTGGCGATGTTGCTGGCGGCGGCGCCTACCTGGCTCCTGTTGGTGCTGACCTTCCGGGCCTGTACGGGGATCTGTGTCTGGGCTACCCTAAGGGCGGCTTCGGCGGCATCCTTTTCGGCCTTGGCGTCGTCAAACTGCGCCTTGGTGATCGCATGGTCGTTGTAGAGGTTCTGGTAGCGGGAAAAGTCTTCGTTCGCCTTCCACACGCGGACCTTGGCGGCCTCTACATTGGCCTGTGCCGTGGCGATGCCTGTCTGGGCTTCGGAGACCTGGGTCTCGGAGACATCCACATTCTGACGGGTGGCGGCAAGGGCGGCCTGGGCCTGTTGCAGACGCACCTGATAATCCCGGTCGTCCAGGATCACGAGGGTATCGCCGGCGTGGACAAACTGGTTGTCCTGGAAACGTATCTCCTTGACATAGCCGCCGACCCTGGCTACCACGGGGCTGATGTCCGCATCGATCTGCGCGTTGTCCGTCTCTTCGTGGCTCTGGTAGTAAAAATATTCTTTAGCCGAAAAGATCAGTGCACCTACCAGCACCAGCGCCAGGATGATGGGGAAGATGAGTTTTTTGCGGCCTTTCTTTGGAGTGTTATTTTGTTCCATATACTTATACTATAAATACAGTGTATTAAATGATTTTTTATAAGCTGATCTTTCCTGTGCTGTGTAACATATCGTACCAGGCGATGGTAGCATCCGACTTGGCCAGCTCGAGGTTGACACGCGCCTGATACAGCAGTGTCTGTGCGTCGATGCGGTCCGTGGTGTTCACCAGGTTGTTCCTGAATTTCGACTCGGTGATACGCTCATTCTCTTCCGCCTGGGTCACGGCATCCTGGAGGACCTTGATCTTTTCCAGCGATTGCTTGTAGAGGATATAGTTCTTATTTACATCCTTGTGTATCTCGTCCAGTTGCTGGTCCTTTGCGGTGTTCAGCTCCTGGCGCTGGAGGGATGCTTCCTTCTCCTTGTTCTTGTTCGTATACAGGGTGCCGATGTCCCAGCTGGCGCCGATGCCCAGGGTAATGGGCGCTATCAGATTGTTATGCGTAGGGATCACCTGACCGGTGGGGTTGATATAATACATACCGCCGGTGGCTGCTACGGTGGGCAATCTTTTATCCTTTATCTGTTTGACGTTGATGTCGGCGAGCTTCGTCTGGTAGGACAGGTCCTGCAGCTCGCGGCGATTGGTCTCGGCCTGCTGGAGCAGGTCGGTAAAGACAGGGTTCTCATTCAGCTTATAGGTTGGGGCGGGGAGGATCAGCTGTGTAGAGTCCGGGAGGCCCAGCAGGATATTGAGGTTGTAGTTGGCTATCCGCCGATTGTTCTCGAGCTCTATTTCCGTCAGCTGGAGCTGTGATTGTTGCAGCTGGTAGCGGAGGACGTCGTTCTTCGTGGCGAGTCCCTGGCTTTCGTATTTGATGATCTCCTCCAGCTTGCTTTGCACGTCCTGCATGTTCTGGGCGACGATGAGCTGGTTTTGGAGGATCTTATTGTAGTTGATATAGGATTCGACGACGACCCAGGTGATGTCGTCCTTGTCCTTGTCGGCGTCGAGGCGGCTCATCTGCACCATAAGGTCGGCGGACTGGCGGGCGTATTTGAACTGGTTGCCGGCGAAGATGGGTTCGGTTACGGAAAGGGTGCCCATGTAGGCCGGAAAGTCAAAAGGCAGCTTTACGGGTTCCTTTGTCACACCGGGGATCTCTATCACCCGGGACAACATGAGGGCGTGGAGGTATTGAAAGCTGACCTTGGCGCTGGGCAGGCGGGCGTCTTTGGCCTGTTCCACGCGGGTGAGCGCCTCGTCGATCTTGTACTGGCTCCTCTTTAGTTGTTTGCTGTTCTGGATCCCCAGCTGCACGGCCTCATCGAGGCTGAGCGTTTTGGTCTGCATCTGCGCGGTAGTGGTAAAGGCAGTAAAGACCAGCAGGCCCAGGGCCACTGAGAAAGTCTTAATCGCGTTCATCAGTTTATTTTTTATTTATGTTCTTCGTTCCGGATGTGCGCAAAGGGGTTTATGAGCAATGTAATCCCTCGCGCGCATCGGCTTATGATTGCGCTTAGCGCGGCAAACCAAGGTTTGCAATGTCCAGGTGGGCCCGCATCAAACTTTTGAGGTGGGCTTTCAATCTGGGGGCAAGCTTCGAGCGGTAGGTCTCGTCGTTGACGTCGTAACCAAGGGCAAGGATCTGGCAGCCATAGGGCTTTGCCTGGGTGTAGGAGGAGATGGTTCCCATCAGGGAACCCACCGTCATCGGGATATCGACTTCCCGGAATAATTTCTTTTGCTGACCGTCCTGGATGATCCGGGTGATCTGTTCCAGGTTGCGCATTTTGATGGCTATGATCCTGTCGCGGATCTCATCACTGCGGATATTGATGGATTCACGGTACATGATGTTGTGAAACCGGAGGTTGGTCAATATCTTGTCCACATAGAAGTCCACCAGCCTGTCGATCTTGTCCCAGGGGCTAAGCGTCTGGTCCTTGTTCAGCTCTTCCAGGATGCCATAGGAATATCCTGCGCGAAATTCTATCAGGGCTTCCAGCAGTTTCTCTTTGGACCCGAAATAATAAGAGATCATGGCCAGGTTGACGCCCGCCCGATGGGCGATGTCCCTTACCGAGGTGCCGTCGAATCCATTCTCCCCGATGAGCTCTTCCGCCACGATAAGAATATGTTCTCTTTTATCTGTTTTTTCTGCCGCTGACATTTTTTTCCGATTGACCCGACAAAGTTAAACAAACGTTTGAATTAAACAAACGTTTAATTGAGGATTTTTGGAAATTTTGCCTGGACGGGGTATTATAAAAGGAAAAACCGCCCCTATGGGACGGTTTTCGATGTTTTTGAAGCGCTATTGGAGGTCGAGATGGGGTTTGTTTTGGAGGATGCCTTCGATGTCGTCCAGTATTTCCTTCGTCAGGTGGATATCCAGGGCCTTCAGGTTCTCCAGGAGCTGTTCTTTTTTCGTGGCGCCCAATATGGCGGTGGTGGTGGTCTCGGGGTTCCGGATGGTCCAGGCGATGGCCAGGGCGGGCAGGGAAACGCCGATTCTTTTTGCCAGGCCGGCCAGCTTCTTTGTCTTTTCGATCCTATCTTCTTGTAACCACCTTTTGACGAGCCATTCATAGCCGGGCATGGAAAACCGCGAGTCCTTCGGTATGCCGTCCAGGTACTTGCCTGAGAGAAAGCCGGCGGCGAGGGGGCTCCAGATAGTAGTGCCCAGTCCTACGCTGCGGAAGACGGGCAAATAGTCCTGCTCCATCTTGAAGCGCTCGAACATATTGTATTGGGGCTGTTCCATCACGGGTGCGATGAGGCAATACTGCTGCGCCACTTTGTGGGCTTCCATGATCTCGGCGGCGCTCCACTGGCTGGTGCCCCAGTAGAGGGCCTTACCCTGCTGGATGATATTATGCATGGTCCATACCACTTCTTCGATGGGGACATTGGGGTCGGGGCGGTGGCAGAAATAAAGGTCGAGGTAGTCGAGCTGCAGGCGTTTGAGGGCTTCATCGCAGGCTTCTTTCAAATGCTTGCGGCTCAGGCCCGTCTGGTTGGGCTTTGGTTTTTCCTCCCGGCCGAAATAGGCTTTTGACGAAACTACGTAGGTGCTCCTGTCCCAGTTCTTCTTTTTCAGCACGCGTCCCATCATGAGCTCGCTCTCTCCGTTGGCATAGGTTTCCGCATTATCAAAGAAGTTGACGCCTTTGTCATAGGCGATGCCCATGAGCTCGTCGGCGGTGTTATCTTCCACCTGTCCGTGAAACGTTACCCAGCTGCCAAAGGACAATACGCTGAGCTGTAATCCTGATCTGCCTAGTCGACGATATTCCATATCTTTTTTGTTGAATGTACGAAGGTGCAAAATCCGGGCCGGCTGAAACTTCTCTCATTATTTACTTAGAGGGCGCCCGGTCCTATTTAGACGGCGCCATGGGCATGGCGTTCTCGGAGGTGAGGACGCTGCCCGTGAGGTGCTTGATGGTATACCAGCGGAAGTTCTGATCCGCCTCCATACCCGTCCCGAAAAGGATCTTGTCCCGGGTATAGATCTGCACCGAGTCGTCCGTGGTAAATTTCTGCGTGTTCTGGTCCCACCAAAGGTATTTGCAGTGCAGGGTATCTCCTTTGATGATATTCTTTACCACCACGCTGTCCCGCAGAAATACCTTGTTCTGATTTTGCAGGTACTTTCCGTATTTGGCGTCCATCTGGCTCTCTATCTTGAGGGTGTCGTTGTAAAAATCCACGTGAAGGGAACGGGGGAATTCCGAATAGGGGGTATCCGCCTTCTGATAGCGCAGCATATAGGGGGCGGTGAGCTTTCCTTTGACCTTGCCTCCTTCGCTGAGAAAGCTTTCGATCTGCCGTCCTTCTTCGGGCACCTGCTGCCGGGTGGTGCGGGCGTTGGAAGGAAGGTCCTTTATCTTATTCTCACAAGCATACAACAGGGTCAGCGCGGCCAGGAGGGCGCAGAACCTACTGCATATTGCATTCACTGATGACAAATAGTCCTTTATAGATTAAATACCTGTCTGTAAAATATTGTTTTTTCAGATGGCGGGAGATGAGGGAGGCGTCCCCACCGCTTAAAAGCACGTTAAAGTTCGCATATTTCTCTTCATAGGCTTCCACCATGCCGTCAATCTCCTTTGCCATGCCGAGAATAACTCCGCTGAGGATGTTGGTGCGGGTGTCGTATCCGGCCAGGGGGAAGTTCCAGTCGGCCTTGATAAGGGGAAGTTTGGCGGTGTAGGCGTTGAGGGATTTAAACCGCATCTCCATTCCGGGGGAGATGCCGCCGCCGATGAATTCCTTATACTTATTTATATAATTATAGGTGATGGCGGAGCCCAGCCCGATGACCAGGTTGTTCTTACCGGGAAAAAGATGCGCTGCCGCCACGACGAGGGCCAGTCTGTCCGCACCGATGGTTTCGGGTTTGCCTACGGGTGTGGTTACGGGCAGGCGGGAGGTATGGCCCAGCTTGTGGAACCGGGTATGTTGCGCCAGGAGCGTCTCCATGGCGGGGTTATGCTGGATGACGGAGGAAAGAATGGATCGATCGGGATGATACTGATCGATGAGCGTCCGGATGGCGTCTTCGCTGTCATTTTCCAGCACGTGTTCGCCGGTGAATTCACCGTTGATGAATACGGCGCATTTCATACGGGTATTTCCAAAATCAAAGCAAAGGGTGGTCGGCATAAGAGGGCCTTTATTCTTCGAAATTGAACGAAGATAGGTTTTTGAAGTGACCATTCAATTTTACCCTTTCCTTGAGGGTTTCCATCTCGGCGATGATGGGCAGGACCCGGCCCAGGTGGCGTTTCAGGTATTCCTGCCGCTGTTCCTCCCGTAACAGTTCCAGCAGCTCATATTCTTCCTGCAGCGAGAGTCCGGCATGGTGGGCGATGTCGTATGCGACCAGCTCGGTATCGGGTTTTTGAAAGTCTTTGGTGATATTCAGTAGGCGGTGGAGCTCCCGGACGGCATTTACCACTTTTGCCATCAGCTCCCGCTTGCCGGGACCTTCGACATTTTCCGGATAATTGACGATGGCGCCGCTGAATAATTTATCGGGAACGGTCTTTATCATTTCCAGGACCCGGAAAACACGGATGCCTTCGGTGCGGATGTCCATCTCGCCGTTGTCATATACTTTTACGAGCTCGATGATCTTTACCAGCGTGCCCATTTCATTCAGCTTCTTATCGATGACAGTGGGGATGCCAAAGGGCTTGCCTTCCGTATAGCATTCGTTGACCAGCTGTTTGTACCTGGGCTCGAAGATATGCAGGTTCACTTTTTCGCCGGGATAGACGACGATGCCCAGGGGAAATACAGGAATAAAATTCGTCATTGTTGATACGGCCAGTTTTTTATACTGCTGCAAATTTACGTGACGGGACTGGCTTGCGGTGAAAATTAATCCAGTCCGTTGGTTCGCTCTGAATGCCGGTCCAATCCATTGTCGCAATAAATTTTGCCGGCGGCCTGCTTGGCTTTGACCATGGCGTAGTTACCCTCCAGGTCGGCGGTGGAATAATGCGCGGCATGATACAGGTGATAGACGATGGCCCGGTGTTTCATGGATTCCAGCTTTATACCTTTGGCGAGCAGCCGCCATTCGATGTCCACGTCCTCTCCCACTCCGGCGCTGACATAGTCTTCGTCATATCCATTTACCTGCAGCAGATGCTTTTTTAAGATGCCCCAGTTGCAGCCCCAGATGCCGTTATTCCTGCTGCGCTTGCGAAAGAAGGGGAGGTAGATGCCATCCTCTTTTCGCTCCGAGCCGTGGCGTACATGACTGTAGAAGCTGAGGAGCTTTTTGTCGCCTGTGGCGAGGAGCTTTTTTGTGAGCCGCTGGCTTACCATGACCCTTCTGCCGAAGAATGCGCTGCCTTCGTGCGCCGAGCGGGCATATTCCTTCAGCCACCGGCTATGCGGGATGCAGTCGCCGTCCAGGAAGGTGATGAATGCTCCTTCCGAGGCCCGGATGGCCGTGTTCAGGATCCTGTTCTTCCGGAATCCTCTATCTTCTTGGGAAACATGCTTCAGGGGGAAGGGCAGCCGGGGTGCTGTTTTTGCAATATATTCTTTCGTGGCGGGCAGGTCGTCGTCTTCGGCGATGATGACCTCAAAGTCGTCATAGGTCTGTCGTTCCAGGCCGGAAAGGATGAGATCGAGAAAGGGCAGATTCCTGTAGAAAGCAATGATGACCGAGATCTTCATGGGCGTAAAGATATGGCTTATATTTGTCCGGCATGACAGACAGCGTATCGCTTCTTTTTCGGGAAATACAGCAGGGCCATTACCGGAGTCTCGCCCGGGGCATCTCCTATATCGAGAATGGCGTGACGGATTTTTTCGCGGAGCTAAAGGAGCAGCCTCCTTTCCCCGGCGCTGTCATTGGCGTGACGGGTCCGCCCGGCGCGGGCAAAAGCACGCTGGTGGATGCGTTGATCGGGGAGTTTGTGCGGGCCGGGAAAAAGATCGCTGTTCTGTGTGTGGACCCCTCTTCCTCTTTTCATTCCGGCGCACTGCTGGGGGACAGGATCCGGATGAGCGAATGGTACAATCATCCGGATGTATTTATCCGCAGTCTGAGCTCTCGGGGGTCGCTGGGCGGGCTGCACCCGGGCATTCTTTCCATCACGGAGCTGCTGAAGGCCGCGGGTTTCGACCATATACTGATCGAGACGGTGGGCGTGGGGCAGAATGAGATAGAGATCGCCGCGCTGGCGGATGTCACGCTGGTGGTGCTGGTGCCCGAGGCGGGGGATGAGATACAGACGATGAAGGCAGGGTTGATGGAGATCGCGGATATCTTTGTGGTAAATAAGAGCGATCGGCCGGATGCAGACCTTTTTGTGCGGAATCTGCGGCTGATGCTGGCGCCGGCTATGCATCGATCCGAGACTGTTGTCGTCAAGACGGTGGCGTCACAGCGGCAGGGGCTGGAAGAGCTGATGAAGGCCATCCTGGGCTTTTTGGCGCAGGGTAAGGACGGTGGCCGAAACTATCGTCTGCTGGCGGAGAGAGCCTATTACTTAATACGCGAGCGGCGGATGCAGGATGTGCATATACCGGCGCTGGAAGAGGCGATCGTGCGGGCGTGTGAGGAAGGGGCGTTCAACCTGTATCAGTTTGTGGCTATATTTTCCGGAACACCAGGCTGACCCGTTTGAAAATATTTTTTATCCGGAGCGGCCTGCCGATCTGCGGGTCTTTTAATACTCCATCGAAGGGCTCTCCTCTTCTGAGAAAAAACTGGGTGAAGGTGCTGGACGTCATTCCCCATTTGGAGATGAACATATAATAGCCCTTGTTCTTTTTTGTCATCCGGGTGGTGGATTTGTTCCCGAAGTGATATACCCGGCTTTTGCTCACTCCTTTGAACAGGCGTATGCCCATCTGCCAGAGCTTCATGGAAAAGTCGGGGTCCGAATACCAGCCGGGGGAGAATTCCACGCTATAGCCGCCGGCAAGGTCCCATACATCCCGGTGTACTACATTGGGCGGCCAGGTAGCGCCCAGCCAGTCGGGCATGGGAAGGGAAGCGTATTCCTTTAGCAGGCGTTCCTCCCGGAAGGAGGCCACGTCCGTCCCGTATTCGCCTTTGATGCTGCAATTGCTGACGGGATAGTGTTCGATGGGGGTGGCGGACAGGAAGAAGAGGTTGTGGCCGATGCTTTTTATCTCTTTGTATAAGATCTCGTCCCAGGCGGGGCATGCATACATATCATCGTTCATGTATACGATGTAGTCGGTGGTCACCAGCTCGCGGGTCAGGTTCAGGGCGTAGCAGATGCCAATGTTCTTTTCGCTGTAGGTGTAGTCGATGTCCGGCTGGGCGTCCACCCATTCTTTGGTGCCGTCCTTTCCTTCATTGATGTGTACGATGATTTGATTGTGCAGCGTGGAGTTCTTACGCAGGCTATCGATACAAAGCTGCAGATAGGAAAGATTGTTCCAGGTAGGAATGATAATAGAGAAGACAGCACCGGCAACGGATGGATGTTTTTTCTTTTCCGTAGGGGATAATATATCGACCATTGGATAAAATTACCGAATATCCCCGGATGACCGTTCTTCGGAGCCCTGGCTTCTCCACCAACGGAATCCGACAAAGCCCATGATGGTCAGCGGAGCAAAGGCCAGATAGATGATCCCTTTGTTCAAGGCCTTGGCGGGTCTTTCACCCAGCTGCTGGGCCGTCCGGGTACAGATGGAGCATTGCGCCTCCACCCGGGTGGTTACGGCTGTTATTATCAACAATGCTAATATGGTTATCAGCTTGCGCATACTCAAAGTTACGAACTTATTCCGGAACTGCCGGATGCTGTTTGCCCATAACCGAGCCTTTGGCGAAGGTTACGAACGAGGTACCCGAGGAAGACCGTGTCGAAGCGGGTCCGACGGAGTCCCCAGAGGTTACTTTACTTCTTCCGTCTTCATGGCTGTCTGGCGGCGCTTGCGTTCATTCTCGTCGAGGATGGTCTTCCGCAGGCGTATCTTCTTTGGCGTGACCTCGATGCATTCGTCGTGCTGGATGTACTCCATGCATTCTTCCAGGGTCATTTGTTTTTTCGGGATGATACGAACGGAGTCATCGCTGCCGCTGGCGCGCATGTTGGTCAGCTTCTTGCCTTCCGTGGCGTTTACGATGAGGTCGCCCGGCTTGATATGTTCGGCGATGATCTGTCCGACGTATACGTCTTCGCCCGGATCGACAAAGAAAGTACCGCGGTCCTGCAGTTTATCGATGGAATAGGCGGTGGTCTTTTCCTGATTTTTCGAAAGCAGTACGCCATTGTTCCGACCGGGGATGGGGCCTTTCCAGGGTTTGTATTCCAGGAAGCGGTGGGCCATCACGGCCTCGCCGGCGGTATTGGTCAGCATGCTGCTACGCAGACCGATGAGGCCTCTGGAGGGGATCTCGAATTCCAGGTGCTGCATGTCGCCCTTGCTTTCCATTACGAGCATTTCGCCTTTGCGCTGGGTCACCATGTCGATGACCTTGCCGCTGTAATCACCCGGCACGTCGACCACCAGGATCTCATACGGTTCGTGCTTTTTGCCATTGATCTCTTTTACCAGTACCTGGGGCTGTCCAACGGTGAGCTCACATCCTTCCCGGCGCATGGTCTCGATGAGGATGCCCAGGTGCAAGATACCGCGACCATATACGAGGAAGCTGTCGGCGCTGTCGGTGTCTTCCACGCGAAGGGCCAGGTTCTTCTCCGTCTCCTTTATCAGCCTGTCGCGCAGGTGACGGGAGGTAACGAACTTGCCGTCCTTGCCAAAGAAGGGAGAGTTGTTGATGCTGAAGAGCATGCTCATGGTGGGTTCGTCCACGCTGATGACGGGCAGCGCCTCGGGGTTTTCCGCATCGGCGATGGTGTCGCCGATGTTGAAGTCTTCGAGTCCTACCACGGCACAGATGTCACCGGCAAAGACCTCGCTGGCCTTTTTCTTGCCCATGCCCATGAACGTATATAATTCTTTTATCTTACTTTTTCTGATGGTGCCATCGGCCTGCACGAGGGCGACGTTCTGGTTTTCCCGGATGGAGCCTCTTGCCACCTTGCCTACGGCGATACGGCCGAGGAAGGAAGAGTAGTCGAGGGAAGTGATCTGCATCTGCAGGGTGCCTTCGGTGACTTTGGGTTCGGGAACATATTGCAGGATACCGTCCAGGAGGGGGGTGATGTCCGCGCATTGTTCGTTCTTGCTGTTGAACCAGCCGTTCTTGCCACTGCCATAGAAGGTGGGGAAGTCCAGCTGTTCTTCCGTAGCGTCGAGGTTGAAGAAGAGCTCGAATACGGCGTCATGCACTTCGTCGGGGCGGCAGTTGGGTTTGTCGACCTTGTTGATGACGACGATGGGTTTCAGGTTCAGGTGAAGGGCTTTTTGCAGTACGAAACGTGTTTGGGGCATGGGGCCTTCGAAGGCGTCTACCAACAGCAGCACGCCGTCGGCCATCTTCAGCACGCGCTCCACCTCGCCACCGAAGTCGGAGTGACCCGGGGTGTCTATCACATTGATCTTAACTCCCTTGTATTCCACGGCAGCGTTCTTGCTGAAGATGGTGATACCTCTCTCCCGTTCAAGATCGTTGTTGTCCATGATCAGCTCCCCTGTCTCCTGGTTCTCCCGGAATACGTGGGTAGCGTGTAAGATCTTATCTACCAGGGTAGTCTTACCATGGTCAACGTGTGCGATGATGGCTATATTTCTGATTTGCATAATGTTATCTCTTTCGGAAACCGGCATTCGGCCGACTGGCTTACCGGCCAGTTTAAGGCCGCAAATGTACGCCAAAACACCCGAACTTCCTAGCTTAAACGAAGGTTTGGGGAGAAATAACATAAAAAACATATGTTCATCGGGGAAGCTTCTTATAATATGCCGTCAATTTTATAATTTAAGCGCAAATTGCCCCCATGCGTAAAAAATGGTTAAGATGGTTGCTGTTTGTCATCGTATTGCTCGTCGTCCTTTATTTGCTCGGTCCTGCTCCTTCCACTCCTGCATATAGTAATGTAATGCCTGTGGTCCCTACGGGGTCGGCGGCCCTGGAGCAATATGTCCGGGAAGGGGAAGCAAGGCATAAGCTGAAGCCGGACAACGAGGCCCGGATCGTATGGGCCAATGACAGCTCCAAGGCTCAGACGGAATATGCTATCGTATACCTGCATGGATTTTCTGCCAGCCAGGGGGAGGGTGATCCGGTGCACCGGTGGACGGCCCGTCGCTATGGCTGCAATCTTTATCTGTCCCGCCTGGCGGAGCATGGGATCGACACGGTGGAGGCGATGGTGAACCTCACGGCTGATGAATACTGGGAGAGCGCCAAAGAGGCGCTGGCCATCGGGCAGCAGCTGGGTAAGAAAGTGATCCTTATGGGGACGTCCACGGGCGGGAGCCTTGCGTTGCAGCTGGCGGCGGCATATCCTGACAAGGTAGCGGCGCTGATCCTTATGTCCCCGAATATCGCCATCAATGATCCCAACGCGTGGGTCGCCAACAACCATTGGGGTTTGCAGGTGGCCCATATGGTGACGGGCTCGCCGTATATCATCAGCAAAGAAGATTATGGTCCCTTGTATCGTCAGTACTGGTATCCGAAGTATCGCTCGGAGGCTGTCGTGGCGCTGGAAGAATACCTGGAGACGGCCATGGTGCGTAAAACCTTCGAGAAAGTGACGCAGCCTGTCGAGATGCTTTATTATTATAAGGACGAGGCGCACCAGGACAGCACGGTAAAGGTCTCCGCGTCCCTGGAGATGTTCGATGAGCTGGGTACGCCCGCCAATTTGAAATACAAGGAGGCTATCCCCGAGGCGCGTACGCATGTGCTCAGCTCGGGGCTGCGTTGTCATGATATCGAGGGCGTCAAGGCGGGTGTGGATCATTTCATGACGTCCATCCTGCATCTGAAGCCTGTGCCGGGGTCGGCGTCGCCGGAGCTGCTGGCGCTGCGTTCGCAATAATCGTTGTATTCGCTGAAAAAATCGATCTTTGCGCCGGACAACAGATATATGCAGGAATCGGGCCGCCCAACGCGGCTCCTATTGAACGGCCATTGAACGAGCGGCAATGACAAGAAAAATCATCTATCTTATAAACCCCATCTCGGGTACGCGGGGGAAATCCTCTTTACGGGAGCTGATCGCGCGCAGGACGAAGGAGGCGCACATCGACTGTGAGATACTTCCCACCAATGCAGAAGGAAATTATGACCATTTAAAGGAGCTTATTGCAGAGCAGGGGGTGACGGATATCGTCATCTGCGGGGGCGACGGTACGGTGAATGCGGTAGCGGCTGCGTTGCGGGGCTGTCCTGTACGGGTGGGCATCATTCCCATGGGTTCGGGTAATGGGCTGGCATTTGCCGCGCGGATACCGAAGGATCCCAACCGGGCGCTGGATATTATTTTTTCGGGGAGGGCGTCCTCCATCGACGGATTGATGATCAACGACAAATTCTCGTGCATGCTGTGCGGCATCGGATTTGACGCGGAGGTGGCGCATACTTTTGCGCAGCAGTCGAAAAGGGGACTGCAAACTTATATCAAGGTCACTTTCCGGCATTTCTTCAGCGGTCAATGCTGGTCCTTCGGGATCGAGCCGGGGCCGGGTGTGGCGCCCTTTGTCACGGAAGCATTTTTTATCAGCATCGCCAATGCCAACCAGTTCGGGAACAACTTTACCATTGCGCCCAGGGCCCGGCTGGATGATGGGCTGTTGGATATCGTCATCGTCAAAAAGATGAACAAGTTCCGCACGTTGTGGGCTGTATTGCGGCAGGTGATGGGAGGATATGCCATCAAGCGTAATCCCGGCAAGCCCGGCCAAGGGAAGGTCCTTTATTTTCAAACGCCTGCGCTGCGTATCGTGAACAGCGAGCTGGCGCCGCTGCATATCGACGGCGATCCTACCAAAACGGCGGCGGTCTTCGATATCCGCATACTGCCGGGGATACTGGAGCTGATACAACCTGCGTGAAATAAATCGGGCATCTGCCCGTTAGTTACGGTGATGTCTGTCCTCCGGACGAGTCCTTTCAGGGTCTTCGGGGTATACGACATGGTATTCGTATTCACCATTAAACCTACATGTATATGCAAAAGCTGCTGGCTATCCTATGCCTTTTCCCTCTATTGTCTCATGCCACCAATTATTACATTTCTTCTTCCTCGGGCAACGACGGCAACGATGGCACGTCTTCCGCGCCCTGGAAGACCCTGGCCGCTCATCAGAGTATCTACGCAGCGGGCGATACCATTTTTTTAAAATCGGGGGATGTATTCAATGAAACCCTGAATATAACGAAGAGTGGTACGGTCAGTTCCCATATCGTGTGGAGCACTTATGGCGGTACGGCCCGGGCTGTGATCAACGGGTTTACCACTTTGACGGGCGGAACGCGCATGGGCACCAGCGACATTTATGAATTTTATTGTCCCGGTCTGACGGCACAGACGAATATGCTCGTGATGGATGGGATCCCCCAGCCTATGGGGCGGTGGCCGGACACCGGCTATCGTACGTACAGCGCCTGTACTCTTAATTCCATCACCGACAACGGGTTGTCGTCTTCTCCATATAATTGGACCGGCGCTACGCTGGCGAACCATTCCGAGTTCTATATCATCGACACGGCTGTCATTGCGAGCCAGACCAGCAACACGATCACTACTGTCACTAATTTCCATGCGGCCAATCCCAATCGCGGGAACGGCTATTTTGTGGAGAACGACGCAAGGACGCTGCTGCTGACGACCATTCCGGGGCGCTGGTTCAATAAATACACCGTGGATAGCATGCAGGTGTATCTGCCGGGCGGGCTGGGATCGCATGTATTGAAGGTGCCCACGCTGGATGTGTTGTGCAATGCCTTTTATATGACAAAGTACAATGACGTGTACAACATAGATCTTGAAGGGAGTAATCTGAAGACCATCCTGACCAATTTCAATACGGGGCATACGTTCACCAACTGTGTCCTCCGATATGGCGGTAATAATGGCTGGCAGGGTAATGAAAGTCCTTATACCAGATTTGTGAATGATACGCTGGACTATTTCCAGAACAATGGCGCCTTTGTTACGGGCGCCACCCGGCATTGTCTGGTGCAGAATGTGCAGGTGAATCACTCCGGGATGATCGCGGGGCTGGGACAGGATGATGGGGATGGCAATAAGTCCTATACGGGATGGGATCAGCCGATGGATACGAATGTCTTTTGCAATTTGACGATCCTCAACAGCGGATACACGGGTATCTGTTTTGGCGGGGACAGCACCCAGCTCATCAATGTGGTCGTCGACACATTTTGCATCACCAAGATAGATGGCGGCGGATTTTATACATGGGACGGCTCTTTTGTCACGTATGCCAATGAGCGCAGGCTGACGAATTGTATGGCTTTGCATGGGCAGAAGTCGTCGTCGGGTGTAAAGTATGACTCGACGGATGCGGCCATGGGATTTTATTGCGACAGTCATTCCAGTTCCGTCACGTTGACGAATTGCACCGGCGCGCTGAACAGTACGGCGGGGATCTATGTTCATGGTTCGAAGATCACCACCCGGGGTAACCATTTTTATGGCAATGGCTGGTGTCAGCGGTGTGTGGTGGAGTTCTCAGGCATTCCTCTGACGGGCGTGTCGATGAAGTACGATCAGCTGGCGAATAATTCTTCCGGTGAGCTGTGCAATGTTTTTATCACGCCGTCTACGGACCTGAACAATTTCGGATCAGTGGACAGTAATTATTATGCGAATACGTCTACGGCGGCCTTTTATACCAAGTCGTCTACGGATGCGGGTACGACGCGGACGCTGGCCAGCTGGCAGTCGAATACGGGGTATGATCTGCACAGCACGTTCCAGAATCTGGCGGCGGCGTTTTATTATAATACGACCGCTGTAGCTACGGCGCCGGCTACGCATTTCAGGGACTTGGCGTCGGGCCTTTATTCGGGTGTGATACCGGTGGGTGCGTTCGGCTCGCTGATCGTTTACCTGGTGATACCGTAGGGGGGAGCCTTTATTTAGTGATACCGTGGGCGGGGATGCCAGATGCGGCAGATGCCTTCGCCGTGACCATAGAGCGGGTCTTGTGTGGGGAGGGGAACGGCGGCGATGTTGCGATCAGTTGCGGGGCGTTCACCTTGTTGGCCGGTGTTGATGTCGTAGTCGTGTCCATCGGGATAGGCGCCGATGCAGGCAACCTGGTGTTCTGCTTCGAGGTTTTTGTGCGCCACACCAGCGGGTATGATAAGCACGTCGCCTTTTTGTACCTGGACTTTCCGGCCTTCTTCGCCGCCCAGCAGGAGGGTGGTCGAGCCTGCTATGAATCCAAGCGCTTCGTGGGTGATAGAATGATAATGATGGTAGGTGAAGACGCCGCTGTTCCAGGCGTTGCTCCAGCCATGCTGTTTAAACAAATTTTTCACATAG
>DASZWE010000327.1:0-6530 GCA_035546735.1 Puia sp. | reverse complement strand
TCCCGTCTGGCTGAGTGCAAACCAATACACCGGCATGAGGAAAAATGAGAAATGAAAGCGCAGCAGCTGAAAGGTGCTCTTTTGTAAGCTCATTCTGTTTTATTCAGTACACTATTAACGAGTATCAATTCCCATACGTTGCCATGCCTGCACAATTACAGTCTTTTTCCACGGTGACACCCAGGGCAGCGGCAAAGTGTTTGTAGAACCCGATCCTTTCCTCTCTTGCGTCACGTGCGGCGGGTGTATTGTCCTTACATTCCACGCCTCCGTTGATGATATTGATGGTCATGCCAAAGCCGGGTCTGCGGTGGCCCGCGAGGTCTGCCGGAGCGGGGTTCCATTTGCCACACATCACTTCATGACAGGAAGGCTTAGGCGCCTGGGCCTTCATCCAGAACCAGAGTGCTGTTTTGAAAGCTACTACTCCGTCGCTGCTTACCATCTCCGGGCGGGACAATAAAGGCAATCCCAGGTCCTGTCCCGCGGCGCCATAGTTATAGGCGTATGTCAGCTGCAATGGGCCCCTTCCAAAATAGGACTTGCCGGGTACGGGCTTATAGGGGCTTGTGCCGCCCGTATTATACTGTGTACAATGTCCGTCCCGGCATGCCTGTTCTTCGGTGTAGACCAGGCCCCAGACATAAGGGCCTCCCTTTGCGCCGGTCCAGCCGCTGGTAGTCTCATGGGCGATGTGGGCGAAAAAGGCGGACAGCTCACGCAATCGGACTTCGTGTGTGCCTTCTCCCGCGAAGGTTGGAAAGTCTGCGGCGGCCTTGATGAGCGCTTCGTATGTATACAGTGGATGATGATGCGGGAACAGCTGCTCGTACTGCTGTTTGTTCAATAAAGATGAAAGCTCCTTACCGGACCTGCTGTCCCGGGGGACGGCACCGAAAAGGAGCATTATCAGTGGGAGGCAGTAAGATAACATAACGTAAAGTTACGTAATTAGCCGTCACCGGCGGCTTACCACTTTTCGTCCCCTTCGCTCTGGTTGAGTTTTATATTGGAGAAGAAATCCTGCTGTGTCTCGCGTTCACGCTTCACTGGTTCTTGCGGCTGATGTTTTTTTTCAAGCTCGCGTTTGGCTTTGTCATGTGGCGGATGGTCTTTTTTGCTGTTGTCCGTCCTGTCGGCTTTTTCTGTTCTGTCGACCCTTTCCGTCTTGTCCGTTCTGTCCGCCCGATCCGTCTGTTGCGGTTCCCTTCTGTGATCGCGTCTGGACGGATCGTGATGTTTTTTAGGATGCTCGCGTTTGGTAAGGTCGGGCTGGTCCGTCTTCAGGGGCTGCTCGTGCGGCTGTGGTGCGTTCTCCAGCGCTTCCAGCTCTGCGAGAGACGAGATAGCGCCTCTGCGGATGATGTCGTTCTTTTGTTGAACGGAATTGTCTTTTTGACGGGCAGGCCTTTTTTGAGAAGGGTTGTCTCTTCTTTGGGCATTGTCCCTTCGCTGGCCGGGATTGTCTCTTCGCTGGCCGGAGTTATCGTTTCGACCGGGGTTATCCCTTCGCTGGGAGGAGCTGCCTCTTTGTTGTTGCGTGCTTTCGTTGCGGACCGGGGCGGCTTCGACATAGTTGTCCAGCGGATGCGGATGGTCGGAGACCACCGGTACTTTCAGTCCTATCAATTTTTCGATGTCGCGGAGAAATTCCTTTTCTTCCGCATCGCAGAAGGATAAGGCAATACCGCTGGCGCCGGCGCGGCCTGTGCGGCCGATGCGGTGTACATAGGTTTCCGGAACATTCGGCAGCTCGAAGTTGATGACATGTGTCAGCTCATCGATGTCGATGCCTCTGGCGGCGATGTCGGTAGCTACGAGGATCCTGGTTTGGCGGCTCTTGAAATTCAGGAGGGCGCGTTGCCGGGCGTTCTGTGATTTATTGCCGTGAATCGCTTCAGCGCGAATACCCGCCCGGGTGAGTCCCTGTGCTACCTTGTCGGCCCCGTGTTTGGTACGGGTAAAGACCAGGGCGGTGGGGATGGATTGGGTTTTCAGTATGTGCAGGAGCAAGGAGCGTTTGTCCTTTTTGCCTACGAAATAGAGGGATTGCTGTATGGTCTCTGCTGTAGAGGACACTGGCGTCACTTCCACTTTGGATGGATTTACCAGGATGGAGGCGGACAGCTTTTGCGCCTCGGGTGGCATGGTGGCAGAGAAGAAAAGGGTCTGCCTTTTTTGGGGCAGTTTGGCGATGACTTTTTTTACATCGTGTACGAAGCCCATGTCCAGCATTCTGTCTGCCTCGTCCAGTACGAAGTAGGCGATGTCTTTTAGCTGGATATGCCGCTGGTCCATGAGGTCCAGGAGGCGTCCGGGCGTTGCCACCAGGATATCGATGCCTTTGCGAAGGGCCTGAACCTGGGATTGCTGGGGTACGCCGCCGAATATCACGAGGTGCTCCATCCCTGTATACCTGCCATAGGCAGAGAAGCTATCCCCGATCTGGATCGCCAGTTCGCGGGTGGGGGTCAGGATCAACGCTTTTATAGGACGATGAGCGCGGAGGCTTGTGTCCGGCGTGATACGGGAAGCATCCTCACAAAGAAGCTGCAGCATGGGAATGGCAAAGGCGGCCGTCTTGCCTGTACCTGTCTGGGCGCAGCCCAGAAGGTCTTTTCGGCTAAGGATAATAGGTATGGCCTGTGCCTGGATTGGTGTAGGAGTTGTATAGCCCTCCTCCTTTACAGCCTTTAATAAAGGCTCGATAAGCTTTAAATCTTGGAACGACAATTGAAATACTATTTAAATGAAAATTGAACCCGTCTACTCACAATATCCTTCAGGAGTTGAACACGAAGGTTGTCACGAAAGCTGATAGAAAGGAATTAATAACTAAATGCAAATCTACAAAAAAAATTGAGAAAAAAAAATTTTGTGGTCTAATAAGACCACGTTATATTTGTGTTGTCAACGGTTAAGAACAGAGAAAACAGCCATCTGGTTAGGGCTTTTAAGGGCTGGTTCAGCGCCGGGGATGCGATACAACGGACAGGTGATTCTAGCCTGCCCACACTAAGTGCCTGAAATCATACGAATGACATCCTGGCTTTTACTTTGAAACACCCGTCGCAGGGAGGATGTTTACGTAATTCCTTTATAAAATAATTAGTGAGATTTTTATTGTTTGGTTGGAATAGCAAGGACACAGTTCTGATAGGGCCGCTGTTTCTACAGGTGACGCCTTAAAGGATAAGGTTTAAAAGGGCAGCCTATGTCTATAGGGTGCCCCTTTTTTTTTGAGGGTTTTTAGAGACTTTGATAGACTTTTGATAGGCTTTTGATAGGCTTTTTCGAGGGGTCCGGACTGGACAGTCCGGGGCCTTTACACGGACGCTGTTTTATTGCCGTCCTTCGGACGGCGGAGGGCCTGTGGCCCTCCTGGTGGCCCTCCTGGTGGCCCTCCTTTAGAGCATCATCCTCAAAGGTTCTTCCAACAGCGATTTTACTGTCTGCAGGAATGCAGAGCCAACGGCTCCATCTACTACGCGGTGATCACAGCTCAACGTCAGCTTCATGATATTGCCCGGAACGACGGCGCCATTCCTGACCACCGGCACCTGCTGAATGGCGCTTACCGCCAGGATACAGGCATCGGGCGTGTTGATGATGGCCGTAAACTCATCCACTCCAAACATACCCATATTGGAGATAGTGAAGGTGCTACCTTCCCAGTCGGCGGGCTGCAGCTTTCTGGCCTTGGCACGTTGCGCCAGGTCCTTTACTTCAGCGGCTATCTGTGACAGGGTCCTGGTGTCGGCAAATCTTACTACGGGCACCACGAGACCATCCTCAATGGCTACTGCCACGCCTATGTTGATATGATGATTGACACGGATCTTATCTCCCATCCAGCTGCTATTGATAGCAGGATGCTGCCTGAGGGCTGTAGCCACTGCTTTGAGCACGAGGTCGTTGAAGGAGATCTTTACGGGAGATACTTCATTCAGCCGGGTCCTGCTTTCTATGGCCTTATCCATATCGATGGCCATGGTGACATAGAAGTGAGGGGCGGTGAACTTGCTTTCCGCCAGTCGCTTGGCAATGACCTTGCGCATTTGCGATACAGGGACATCTTCAAAGCTTACCTGGCCGGCCGGAGCAGCGGGAGCGGCGCTTTTGGCGGCAGGCTGTGATGCAGGAGCTGCCGTCTTGCCCGGGAGGAAGTTGTCGATATCCTTTTTCACGATCCTGCCATTGTCTCCGCTGCCAGTGACCTGTGAAATATCGATGCCCTTTTCAGCGGCTATTTTCTTTGCCAGGGGAGAGGCTTTTATACGGCCGTCGGCAGTGACAGAGAGTGTGCCGGTGGCAGGGGCCGCTCCATTGGCAGCGGGTGCGGAAGCTTGTGTTGCGGGCTGGGCTTCCCCTGTGGCGACAGGACCCGGAACGCCTTTATTCCTGGCGGCAGCCAGTATCCCGGGCAGATCGACCTTGGATTCATCTCCAATGACGGCCAGCAGGTCGTTGACGGCGATCTTTTCCCCTTTCTGAGCGCCTATATGCAATAATTTACCATCCTTATAGCTTTCCAGCTCCATGGTTGCTTTGTCTGTCTCGATATCGGCCAGGACCTCACCTTTTTTGACGGGATCGCCTACTTTTTTATGCCAGTCTGCAATGACGCCTTCCGTCATGGTATCGCTGAGGCGGGGCATCAGGATCACGCCTTCCAGCTTGGAAATGTCTTCTCCCCGGGCTGCTGCTGGAGCTGCGGTAGCGGCAGGAGCGCTGGCAGGGGCCGGGGAAGCGGCTTTTTGAGGAGCGGGGGCAGCGGCGGGTGCGCCAGCCGGAGCGGCGGCCCCTCCCTTTACAAGAGAAGAGATGTCTTCTCCGGGAGCGCCTATAATGGCCAGCAGCTCATTCACTTGTACCTTTCCCCCCTTGTCTGTGCCTACATATAATAAAGTGCCGTCCTTATAACTTTCCAGATCCATTGTAGCCTTATCCGTCTCTACCTCTGCCAGAAGATCGCCTTTTTTGACGGTGTCGCCCACTTTCTTATGCCAGGAGGCAATTACCCCTTCTGTCATGGTATCGCTCAACCGGGGCATTAAAATAACTTCAGCCATATATTGCAGTTCTTAAGATTTTTTAAACGAGCCGTGAAATTACGGAATTTTTGGTTCCGACAGGTGGACATCAGGCGGCCTTTACATTTCCTGTCCGTTTGAGAACGCCCCAATGTTGCAGCTCGCCCTTCAGCGCCCGGCGTACAGCCCGGAACAATACGGACCAGGTGAGCCAGCGCCAGATCAGGCGTTGCGGGATCAGCCAGATGAGCTTGATCAGCTTCTCCCGCTCGAAGGAGAAGGCCAGCAGGGCCACCAGGAGGTCAACCAGCATAAACACGAGATAATAGCCTGCGATCTTGGACGCATTGCCTGTCAATAATCCCACCAGCATAAAGAAGTCGGCCAGGGGAATAACAAAAGGTATGATATATTGAAAGATGAGGATATTGGGTAAGGCCACATAGCCGAGCCACCTGTATTTCCAGTTCAGCAGGGCATCCCTGTTCTTCCAGAAGGTCTGCATGACCCCATAGCTCCAGCGGAACCGCTGTTTCAGGAACATTTTCAGGGTCTCGGGCGCTTCGGTCAGGGCGATGGCCCTGTTGTCATTGTCGATGATATAGCCACAACGGAGGATACGCACCGTGAGATCGCAATCTTCCGCCAGCGTGTCGGTGGTAAAGCCTCCTGCGTCTTCAATAGCCTTTTTGCGGAAGGCCCCGATAGCGCCGGGCACCACGGTAATGGCATTGAGATAGGCAAAAGCTTTTCTGTCAAAATTCTGGCTGCTGATGTATTCGATGGACTGCCACCGGGTCAGCATGTTCACCTCATTGCCTACCTTGACATTGCCGGCTACGGCGCCCACAATGCCCTTGCCCGACATCCCTTCCTCTGTCATGTGACGCAGTTTTTTCCCTTTGTTGTTCTTGTTCTCTCCAAAATGCTCCATAAGCCGGGATACGGCATCCTTTTTCAGCTTGGTATCCGCGTCGATGCAAATGACGAAGTTTGCCTGTGACTGCAGAATTCCATAGTTCAGGGCGGAAGCTTTTCCACCGTTTGGCTTGGAAAGGACCCTGACCTTGGGATTGCCGTCAAAGGCGGTGCTGACCCGCTGGTAGGTTTGATCGATGCTGCCATCGTCCACAAATATGATCTCGTAATTGGGGTAATCGCCTTTGAGCAGGCTTTGGACGGAGCTTACGGCATTCACCTCTTCGTTATAGGCGGGCACGATGATGCTCACCAGGGGAGCGTCGTGACCATCCGGGGACCAGAAAGGCTGTAAAGAATATTTCTTCTCCCGGAAGAATTCTTTTGTTGCGATGAAGGCCATAAAGACCACCCGGCCGACGGAGAGGATCATGAACACGATGAAGAGTGAAAAGAGAATATGCCCACTCCAGTAGCCCAGCTCGGCGAAGTAATAATTTATCTGCAGGAGGTAGTAGCCGCTGCCTTTTGGAACGGGCGGCATCATCTCGTCCCGGCTTTTGCCCAGTATGTCCGCCA
>DASZWE010000326.1:0-3510 GCA_035546735.1 Puia sp. | reverse complement strand
ATTTATCCTCACGGCATAGATGATGTCAAAGGCAAACTGAACTATCTCAGCATCCCCGTGCTGCTTAGCTTTCGTCCCGCAAAGATCATCAGCTTGCAGGCAGGTCCCCAGTTCGGGATACTCCTGAATCAGGATAAGGATCTGGTGGATAATAGCAAGGATGCCTTTAAAAAAGGCGATCTTTCCCTGGTAGGCGGCGTGCAGCTAAACCTCGCCAGCGTGGTGATCGGTGGTCGTTACGTAATCGGTCTCAACAATATCAATGACCTTCCGAACGACAACAGCTGGAAGAATCGGGGATTCCAGGTATATGCCGGTTTCCGCTTTTTCTAACGAAAGAAGACATTTTGTCAAAGGCTGGGCCAGAAAGGCCCGGCTTTTTTTATGGCACCAAACTTGGAACCAATATATTCATTTGTAAAACAGTAGGAATTTTCCCTTACAGATGCTATTTTGTCATTGATATGAAAGAACAGAGCTTATTTATGCGTGCAGAAGATGATATGGATTTCATGCCGATCATACCCTTGAATGAAAGTGACAACGAAAGTCTTCATGATATAGAAATACCCAAGGAACTGCCCGTACTCCCTTTGCGTAATACCGTACTTTTCCCTGGAGTGGTCCTGCCCATCACCGTAGGAAGAGATAAAAGCATCAAGGCGGTGAACGATGCCTATAAGGCTGACAGGCTGATCGGGGTATTGGCGCAAAAAGACAGCAGCATTGAAGATCCCACCGTCGCCGACCTGGAGGATGTGGGCACGGTAGCGCGTATCATTAAAATGATCAAGATGCCGGACGGCGGCACCACGGTCATTCTGCAGGGCAAGCGGCGTTTTAAGGTGGGTGCCGTTACGGCGGAAGACCCTTATTTCAAGGCGCAGGTGGTTTTGCTGCAAGAAGAGGAAGCGCCAAAAGAGCAGGACTTCGAAGCCTATGTAAGCAATATCAAGGACCTGGCCGCGCAGATCATCCAACTGTCTCCCAACATTCCTTCAGAGGCTTCCATCATTTTGAAGAATATCGAAAACCCGTCTTTCCTCATTCACTTTATCTCCAGCAATCTCAATACCGAGCTGCATGAAAAGCAGCAGCTGCTGGAGATCCATCATATCAAGTCCCGGGCAGATCTGCTGATGCAGCTGCTGCAAAGGGAGCTTCAGTTTGCCGAGCTGAAGAACAAGCTTACCAACAAGACCAAGACGGAGCTGGACAAGCAGCAGCGGGAGTACTTCCTGCAACAGCAGCTCAAGAGCATCAAGGATGAGCTCGGAGGCGATACCAACGAGCGTGAGGTAAAGGAAATGCAGAAGAAGGCGGAAAGTAAAAAATGGCCTGCTGCCGCGAGGGACTTGTTCAAAAAAGGCATCGAGCGTCTGGAACGCATGCATCCCAGCACACCCGACTATTCCGTAGTCTATAACCATCTCGATCTCATGCTGGAGCTGCCCTGGCAGGATTATACAGACGACTCTTATGATCTGAAGAAAGCAAAGAAGATCCTCGACAAAGATCATTATGGCATGGATAAGGTAAAGGAAAGGATACTGGAATACCTTGCCGTATTGAAGCTGAAAGGCGATATGAAGAGTCCCATACTTTGTTTTGTAGGCCCTCCCGGCATCGGCAAGACCTCTTTGGGCAGAAGCATTGCATCTGCCATCGGCAGGAAATACGTCCGGATCAGCCTGGGCGGACTGCATGACGAGAGCGAGATACGCGGCCATCGTAAGACCTATATTGGCGCCATGCCCGGCAGGATTCTTCAGTCGCTGCGCAAGATCAAATCCTCCAACCCCGTCATGATCCTGGATGAAATAGATAAGGTAGGCACGGATTTCAGAGGCGATCCTTCTTCCGCCTTGCTGGAGGTGCTGGACCCCGAGCAGAATCATACTTTCTATGACAATTACCTGGAGCTGGAGTATGATCTGAGCAAGGTGCTGTTCGTCGCAACGGCCAACGACCTTGCCGCCATACAGCCTGCCCTTCGTGACAGGCTGGAAATCATAGATTTAAGCGGGTATGCCATTGAAGAAAAAGTGGAGATTGCCCGGCAGCACCTCGTACCCAAGCAAAAGGAGGCGCATGGGGTCGATAAGCTGAACTTTTCCATTACGAATAATATCCTGGGCAAGATCATCCAGGATTATACCCGGGAGAGTGGGGTGCGGGAGCTGGACAGACAGCTGGCTTCCATCATGCGCTACCAGGCAAAGGAATATGCCATGAAGGGCAGGGTAAAGGCAAAGCTTTCTCCAACCGATGTCGAAAAGGTATTGGGCAAGCCACGCTATAGCAATGACCTTTACAAGGTGGCCAATATGCCGGGTGTAGCCGTAGGGCTTGCCTGGACATACGTCGGGGGGGACATATTGTTCGTGGAGACCAGCCTAAGCGAAGGCAAGGGCGATCTCAAGCTGACGGGCAACCTGGGGAATGTCATGAAAGAAAGCGCCGTTACGGCTCTTACCTATCTCCAGTCCAATGCCCGCAAGTACGATATAGATCCGGACCTCTTTTCAAAAAAGACCATCCATGTTCATGTGCCTGAAGGCGCCGTGCCAAAGGATGGCCCCAGCGCGGGTATCACCATGATGAGCTCCATTGCCAGCGCCATCACCGGTAAAAAGGTCAAACCCTATCTGGCTATGACGGGAGAAATAACGCTGCGAGGCCAGGTGCTGCCTGTAGGCGGGATCAAGGAAAAAGTGCTGGCCGCCAAGCGGGCCGGGCTGAGGGAGATCATTCTTTGCTGGCAGAATGAAAAGGACATACAGGAGATAGACTCCAGCTTTATCAAGGGATTGAAATTCTCATTTGTTAAAAATATGCAACAAGTGCTGGAATTGGCACTTGCGTGAGGTCAGGACCCCGAAAAAAACGAACTATTCCCTTTCAACACGTGTTAATAAGGTAGACCGATCGCGATACACAGCGATCAGGTTAAATTATTTTCATGTTGGTTGTTTTAAGGGTTAAAAAAAAATCCCTCATGTCCATGAGGGATTTTTGTTAGCTTGGCTTTCCATATGAAGCTGATCGCCGTCCTCTTTCTCCTGCTGGCTGTTGGTCCCGTTGCCGCACAAACCCTTGGAGGCAATACGGTTTTCAATTTTCTGGACCTTCCCACAACACCCCAACTGACCGCGCTGGGGGGTATCAATAATTCAGTGATCACCGGCGATGTTGGCCTTTCCTTTACCAATCCTGCGTTGTTAAGAACTTCGATGCATGGGCAGATCAATACTTCTTTCAGCATGCTGTATGGTGGCGAACGTAATTACAATTGCTGGGCGGCTGTGCATAGCCCGCGCTGGCAGACAAACTTTGCGGCGGGGGTCAACTATCTCGACTATGGCAATATTACCCAGACGGATGCCGCGGGAAATATCCTGGGTGATCTGCATCCCAACGATTATGTTGCAGAGATAGCCGCCGGCCGTCAGTATGAAAAGAAATGGTTTTATGGCGCCACGCTGAAATTCATTCATTCTGCTTATGGGT
>DASZWE010000325.1:0-2584 GCA_035546735.1 Puia sp. | reverse complement strand
AAGGCGTCGACCCTGATGATACGCGCCGGGATCATGAACGCGGGAAGCATCCTGCCCAGCTGCGTCCGCAAATCGGCCATCTGTAAAGGAGAAGAGGAACGGAAATACGCAACCAGCTCTTTTGCCCCTTCTTTATTGTTCTTAGCCATTACAATAGCGCTTTCAATACCCGGGCAGCTGGCAAGCGCAGCTTCTACTTCACCAGGTTCGATACGATGACCACGGATCTTGATCTGCTGATCCGCCCGCCCGAGGAACTCCAGATCTCCGTCCGACAGCCATCGCCCCAGATCGCCCGTACGATATAATCTTTCCGCTCCGGAAAAGGGGGCGTTTATAAATTTCTCAGCATTCAGGCCCGGCTGGTTAAGATATCCCCGGCAAAGGCTGTCCCCGCCAATATATATTTCTCCGGCAACACCTGCCGGACACAGCATCCTGTTGGCATCCAGCACATATACCCGTGTATTTGCTATAGGTTTTCCAATAGGAATATTACCCAGCTGGCACAAGACCTCGCCACTGGTAGTAACAACGGTATTCTCGGTGGGGCCATAGTTGTTGAAGATGCGATATCGTTTTTTCTCAAACCGGGAAAGCTTATCGCCTCCCGTAAGCAGGCAGCGCAGGGAACTATTGTCCTGCCTCATAAACTGCTCTGCTACCTGTGTAGGAAGAAAGCTTATTGATATCCCCTGCCGATCGTAGAAAGCTGCAAGCCCCGCGATGTCCAACCTTAGATCATCCGGAACGATGTAGAGCGATGCACCGGCAAGCAGATAAGGGAAAAGCTCCCATACCGCCGCATCAAAGCCCACCCCCGCATACAGAGACGCTCTATCTGCGGCCGTGACGGAAAAATTCTTCCGGTGCCAAAAACATAAATTTACCAGTGCACGCGATTCCACCATGACCCCTTTTGGCCTGCCTGTGGACCCTGATGTATAGATCAGATAAGAAAGATCTCCCGACCCGCCGACGGTCCCGGGGATCTTATCATTGTATTTCTCTTCCTGTGCCTGAAACCGGGTGAGCTCCTCTTCATCTATAACGAGCCTGCACGCGCTGTCTTCGATCATAAACTGCACGCGCTGCTGCGGATACTCTCTATCGATGGGCATGTAGGCGGCGCCTGATCTCAATATCCCGAGAATGGCGATCACCATCCATTCCGTTCGTGGAAGATAGATGCCGATGACCGTATCGGGAGCGGGTGTGTATACCTCCTGCAGATAGCAGGCCAGCCGGCTGGCCCGGCTGTTGAGCTGGCGGTAGGTCAACATTCTTCCATCGCAGACGATCGCGGTATTGTCCGGTGTTCTCATTATCTGCTGTTCAAACAGGTCTATGACAGTGCAGTCCTTTGGATAGACCGATCCAGTTGCGTTGAACTGTACCAGGAGCTGTCTTTTTTCATCGTCCGACAAATAGTCCAGCGAGCTTATGGGCAGGTGAGGATCACGAATGGCGGTCTCGAGGACACGGATCAGATGTTCTGCAAACTGCCGGATAGTAGCCTCTTCAAAAAGATCGGTATTGTATTCGAAGTCCGTCTGCAGCGCATTCGCTTCATCCGTAAAATAGATCGTCAGATCAAATTTGCTGACAGGGTTTCCTATGTTGGCCTGCACACCGGCTTCAAAAACGGTATTATCCCTGAATACGACCACCAGATCGAACAAGGGATTGCGGCTCCGGTCCTTCCCGGCATGGAGATCGTCCACCAAACTGTCGAACGGGTAATCCTGATGCCGATAAGCATCCAGCACCGTCGTTCGTACCTTTTCCAGTAACTGTATGAAATTCTCTCCGCCGTCCGGCCGCGTTCTTAATGCCAGCATATTCAGATAGGGACCCACCTGGAATTGAAGGCCTATTTGCTCGCGCCCTGCAACAGGGGTGCCTATGATAATATCCGTCTGCCCCGTGTATCGATATACCCAGGTATTTACAGCAGCCAGCAACGTCATAAAGGTCGAAACACGCTGCTGCCGGCCGATGGCTGTCAAGCTTTCTTTTATCGTTTGTGGCAGGGAGAAACTCACCCTGGCCCCGGAATATGTCCTTATGGCAGGTCTTGGGCTGTCAGTGATAAGAGAAAGGACGGGCAGCTCTCCCTCCAGTTGCTGCAGCCAGTAGCTGCGCTGCTTTTGCAACGCCGGGTGATCCTGCTGCTGTTGCTGCCACACGGCGTAGTCCTTATATTGAAAAGGTAATGCGGGCAGGAGCAGATATGGGTCCGGCTCTTTGCTTTCATACATGAAGAGCAGCTCTTTCATTAATACATCGATCGACCACCCGTCGCCGATGATGTGATGCATTACAAAAACAAAGCCCCATTGATCATTGCCTTCTGCAAACAACCCCGCTCTCAGCAGCGGTCCCGCCGACAGGTCGAAGGGCCGCCGGATAAATTCAGCCATAGATGGGTCCGCCGCTGCCAGAGAGAACTTCGTTTCATCAATATCCTGTACGCATTGGCATAACGTGCCATCCTCTTCCTGACGGAACACTGTCCGTAATATCTCATGCCGACGGATCAGCCATTGAATGCACCGCTCCAGCCTGTCCGCATCAGGCCGAT
>DASZWE010000324.1:0-2816 GCA_035546735.1 Puia sp. | reverse complement strand
CACCTTCTTTGCCGAAGCCATACTCCTCCCCCTCTCATGCCGGAGATAATTCTCCATCACCAGCGCAGCCGCACCGGTGAGCTCCGCATTGATGCCTAGCTGGGATATTTCGATGCTGACATTGGCAGCCAGCCGGGGAATGCAATGCTCATTCAACGCCTGCTGAATAGGCGTCTGCCATATCCTGCCCGCGGAAGACCCTCTCCCGCTGAGCACGATCATCTCGGGGTTCAGCAAATGGATCAATATCGCTACACCCCTTCCAATATTATACCCTGCCTCCGACAAGAGCTCCACCGCAAACTTGTCTCCCTTCTCCGCGGCAGATATCACCGCCCGGCAGGCCTTATCCGCATTCGCCGCCGGCAAATGCCGGTCCAACAACGTCACCCTCCCGTTACGTATACCTTCCTCCGCCTTGCTCACCACCACCAGCAACGACGCCTCCGTCTCCAGACAGCCGCTCTTGCCACAGCTGCACAGCTTATTATTCATGAACAGCGGCAGATGACTGAACTCACCCGCAAAGCCATCGCCTCCGCGGAATATCTCTCCATTCAGGATCATTCCCAATCCAATCCCCCACCCCAGGTTGATCACCATGGCCGAGCTCCTGTTCCGCGCCACGCCAAATCTGAATTCAGCCAGCGCTATCAGGCTGGAATCATTTCCGATAAAGGTCGTTATCCCGGTCTTCATGGTTAAAAAATGAGTCAGCGACCCGTCGCTGACATCCAGGAAAGTATAATTTATCCCCTTTTTGCCATCTACAAACCCGGGCATGCCGATCCCAATACCGGCGATATTATTTTTAGGAATACCCGACTCACGGACATACACATCGATACTGTCCGCCAGCACCTGCGCCGCTCCGGGATGATTTGCCAGCGGCAACTCCACCTCCTTCACACGCGTGACAGGTCTGCGCTGCATATCCATCAGGACCATCCTCGTAAAATACTGGTCCATGGCCACCGCAACGACATAAAAAACATCGGGTCTCAATGAATAAAGTAAAGGACGCCGGCCACCCGTCGAGGGTGCATAGCCAGTCTCGACAATGACATTCTCCTCCAGTAATTCATTTAGCATCTTTGTAACCAGGGGAAGACTGGTATGCGTTAGGGTGCTTAGATCCGAACAGCTGGAATTATCTGAAAAATATAGCTCTTTGACGATCCTTTTCTTGTAGAGTACATTTTTATCCGTCATAGGATTAATAAGAGTTTGCGAAACAGGTTTTCCACATGAAGTTAACCAAAAAAATGCCTCTTTTATATACAACTCTAAATCAAAGACTTATATTTCTACTACTAATTAGAACTGTCCGGTTTCGATATAGTTATTGTCCCAATTTGATCAGGCTCCCTTATTGTTTCAATCTGATCCTGCGCAGGACCCATCGACCTATCTCGTCGCCGGATACAAGGCCTCCTTCGATGGCGACCCTATAATGTATTCCCCCATAAAATCGAGAGATAGCCGCCTCTTCCGCCGCAGCCAGAAAAGACGGGAAATGCCGGACGGGCAATCCAAACTCCACCTCCGAGCTGTCATTAAAGGAGAATTGATCTCCCAGCATCCCGGAAAGGACCACGGCCGTGCTCTGGGAAATAATACTATGCCCGCTGACATATTCCGGGAAAGGCGGCGTTTGCAATACCGGCCTCCACCCCTCATTGATATATGCATTGATATAGGTCTCGGGTCGAATGACGTTGCTCCGGTATTTCTCATCCCAGCAGGCGATGAACGCATCGAACAAGGCGATCGACGCCATCGTATATACAGCCGATGACTCCAGCATCGACAAACCCTTCTGCCGGGCGGCAATCCCCACTATCGACATCCAGTGCCCACCGGGAGATATCTTTTTCACGGCATAATGCAGGTGCCCTTCCATGGTGACGGCAAAGGGATTGCAGTCCCAGAAATTGGCGATGTCCTTTTGCTCCTGTGTCAACTGGTTGCCCGCGACATACACATCGTAAGCCTGCTGGTAAAATACACTCCCCGTATCCTTGCTGAAAGCCGGAGGAGGTGCAGTCCGGAACTGGCTGCAGCTGTCCAGCGTCACCGTCCGGATCCTGTTCCAGTAAGGCTCGATAGCCGCCATATAAGCCGGAGGAGTAGGTATCCACTTGCCTTCTTTTTTGATAAAACGGTAGCGGGGCAGCTTGCGCGTCTCCTTATACTGATCTTTATCCGCCCATGCCATGATCGAATCTGCCACCAGGACGCCATAGCGTAAGGAGGCATCATAGACGGGACGGGCCAGACTACGACGGTAGTTGTCAACGATGGCCTGTAACGAATCCTCCAGGATGGATTCGCTGAACACCAGCTTTTCCCCCACCATCAGGAACGCATATACGGCAGCGAGAGAGCCATCGATCTTTTCACCTGGCACAGGCAGATCAGGAAAGGCCTTCACCTGGCCATACAGGCTCCGGTAATCGCCGGGATATGCCCTCACCAGCGTCTCATAAGCCGCCACATTCGCATAGAGATAGATACGGCTGGCCACGGGCGGCGAAAAAATATCATGTACGATGACATCCGTAAGGGCCTTCTCGGCACGATGCAATTCACCGGCATTGGGCGCCCCCGCCCCCATGGCGGGGAAAGTGGCCATACAAAAAAAGATATAAAGCAGAATTTTCATTTAGCATTTACTTTTAGCACCTGCACCGCATCATCATTTTTTGCTATTATCAGCAACCTCTCTCCGGAAGGATTCCGTATCTCTATCAGTCTCCGTACATCTCCTCCGATATAAAGGCCGCTGATCGCGGGGTCCACAGGCTGATAGCCTC
>DASZWE010000323.1:0-25238 GCA_035546735.1 Puia sp. | reverse complement strand
ATGATGTCGTTGATCACATACGACTTCTGGCTTAGGTTAGCCTGATCACCGGCCCCCAGATTGAGCACTTTATTGACATTATGCGATACGATAACATCGGACTTCCACGTAAAATTCTTATAGCTGATATTGGTGGTGCTGATCCTCAGATCAAACCCTTTATTGCTGACAGCGCCGACATTGACATAGGGCGCCGCCATCGATCCCGGTGAATACCCGGCGGTAGTACCGGAATACAAGGGAAGTGGAACCTTCAACAACAGCCCGTCTGTTTTACGGTAATAACCATCCAATGAAAAGCTTATCCGGCCATTGAAAAATGTTCCGTCCAGTCCTCCATTGTAATAATTTGTTTTTTCCCATGTCACATTGGGATTCGCCAGATTGCTCTGGAATTGTGCTATACCCGACAGGCCATTTGCCACCGTTTGAAGCTGGGTTACAAAAGTGTTGCCCGGTATACCCTGGTTGTTGGTAAGTCCATAGCCAAGCCGCAATTTCAATTCGTTGACAAAAGTTACGCTTCGCATGAACGACTCATTATTGATCTTCCACGCCAGCGCCCCTGACCAGGTAGTAACCCTGCGGTTGTAAGCCGGGAAATTGGAAGAGCCATCGTTCCGGAGGTTGCCGGTGATGAGGTATTTATCATTCCAGGAAAAATTGATGCGGCCGAAATAAGACTCCTGTGAAGATCCGAGACCATTGTCGCCCGAGTTTTTGGCCGTGGTAGCATCGCCGGCATTAATAGCCTGCACGTTGTTCGACGGGAAATTCGACCGGCTGCCGCTGACATTTTCGAAGTTGGACGACTGCGCCTCATGCCCTACCAAGGCATTGAGGTTGAATTTCGTGAAATAGTGGTTATACGTCAGGTAATTGCGCAGCACCGTATAAATGTTCTGGTTGCTGTACGAGCTACCGCTGTTGGTGCCATTAACCACCTTGCCAAAAGTATACGTTGGCGTAAAATTATCCTGCGTACCAAAGTCGAAATTGCCCGATACCTCATTGCGCAGGGACAGATCTTTCGTAAACTGTATCTCAGCATACGCATTGCCAAATACCTGGTTTCTCTTTCTTTGGTTTTTAACAATTTGTGCTATCGCTATCGGGTTGACAACCCCTGGAACCCAACCGCTGGTGTTGGTGATGCCACCCCAGGAGCCGTCGGGGTTTTGTACCGGAATGTCAGGCGTAAGGTTCAGCGCCGAGCTGATCACGCCGGAGGCGGTTGTATTCACGTTTTCAAAAACATGCGCCAGTTGAAGACTGGTCCCTACTTTCAGCCAGTTGGTGGTCTTATTATCCAGGTTCAGTCGCACGGAATATCGTTGAAAATCCGAGCCACGCGCCATTCCTTTTTGCCTGAAATAAGAGCCCGCTAATAAATACTGTGTCCTGGTATCGCCACCGCTGACAGTGATAGTATGGTTCATTTCCGGCGCATGCCTGAACAATTCTTTCTGCCAATCGGTGCCGGGGCCTAAGTATTTGGGATTGACAAATTCCGGCCTGGCATCGAAGCCCCATACCTTTGCACGGTCATTAAGATAACCGGCAAACTGCTGCAGGTTCATGGTAGGGAGCCGCTTCGGTATCTCCTGGTACCCGGCATAGGAGTCATAACTTATCTGCGGCGCCGATGCCCTGCCTCTTTTGGTAGTAATGACAATAACGCCATTGGTTGCCTGCGAACCGTAAATGGCTGTCGCCGAAGCATCTTTCAATACATCTATCGACTCTATTTCAGAAGGGTTGATCGTGTTCAACGGATTGGAACCGCTGCCAGGGTCGCCTACGGGAGGGATAATCACGCCGTCAATCACATATAATGGCGAATTGGAGCCGCTGATCGAAGACACGCCCCGTACCTGGATAGATACACCGCCGCCGGGCTGCCCGGACACCTGCTGTACCACCACTCCCGCGACTTTTCCTTGTAGGGCCTGATCGATGGTTGCCGGCTGGGTTTTCAGGAGCTCCGCGCCGGAGATAGAAGAGATGGACCCGGTCACATCCTTGCGCCGCATCTGGCCATAGCCGATGACAACGACGTCATTAAGCCTGCTCTTATCCTCCACTTCCAGGCGGACGTTGGCCACCTGCCCGGCTTTCACCCTGACCTCCCTGGGTGAGTACCCTACATAGCTGATGATCAACACATCGCCGTCTCTGACATTCAAGCTGAACACACCGTCCTTATCGGTTTGTGTACCTCCGGTGTGCCCCTTGACGGAGACACTGGCGCCTTGTAGAGGCTTGTCGTCCGGACCGACCACTACTTTTCCGGTGATTTTTGAAAAACCAGGTGGATTTTGCGCATTTGCGCCGATAGAAAAGAGAAGAAAACTGAGCGAGGCCCAGAACAGGCAAATCATCGCTCTTTTGAGATGTTGCTTTTTCATATTGCAATCGTCTTGGTTTAAGATTTTTTCACCAGTGACCTCTGGAAGGCATATGTGTTAACTGCCAATGGTCACCGCATGAACCAAAATTAATTCCCCGCCTTAAGACAGGCGGTAGGACAACTCGCAAATGAAGGTGTTGATTTGTTCTCGCCGGAGGTATATTTCCGTTATTTTTAGGGTAAAAACGGTTCATCGGGCACTTGGCGGACCGGCATTCAATGTCACAACGCCGTCCTTTAGTCCGGGGGAACTTACAGCGATCGTTATTTTCCCCGCCCGATGGGCGCTTCTGATCACTACCAGCGCTCTGCCATGCCAGGCTTTTTTGTAATTTCCGACGTATTTATCCAGGTCCTGCAGATCGGCATTGGCGATCCCGGCAATAGTGGCGGGGCCATCGACTTTGAACATAAGCCGGTTATCCGCATGGGGGTTGATAATGCCGCTCCTGTCCGTCAATTCGACCTCGATGAATGAAAGGTCCTGCCCGTCGGCCCGTAACGTTGTACGGTCGGGCTTCAATCGTATCGCGTCCGGCCTGTCCGCAGTCCGCAGGATCATGGAGTCCGCCACGCGACCCTGGTCGATACCGACGGCTTTTAAGACTCCCGGGGAATAAGGCAGGGTAAAGGTCGCCTTGTATTCGTCAACCTGTGTGCAGCTCTTTTCTCCGACGATATGGCCGTTCAGATACAGCCGTACTTTCGGATGCTTCGAATACACCTCCACCTGGATGTCCTTTCCTTCCCTGCCGGGCCAGGACCAGCTCTCCCAGGTGGGCCAGACGGACCAGAGGGTTTCTTTTATCTTTCCCGTGTCGGGGTTCGGCTCCCGGACGGCCATATAAAGGCTTTCGGTGCTGTTATTCAATATATTCCTGTAATGCGCTATCGGCTTTCTCCACCCGGTCAGATCGATGTCCCCGCAATAGGCCCCATGCCAGGGAAAATGATCGCCTTCCCAATGCTCGCCCGGTGGCTCCCCCGGATAAATATTCCTGCCGATGGACGACTCTCCCAGGTAGTCGATCGCCGTCCAGACGAAATCGCCTATAATATAGCTATGGTGCTGAACAAGGTCCCAGTTGGCAAAGGCGTCCCGCGGATAGGACTCCGTCTGGACGATAATCCTGGATGGGACCCGCTCATGGTCCGAAGGCGCCTTGTTCAACAGATAATTATATCCCCCAAGGTCCTGTACGGCAAACAACGGATCATAAATCTCCCAATCCTTGTCCCATGAAGCCATAGCCGAGGTCACTGGCCGCGTGGCATCATATCGATGAACAAGGGCGACAAGCTCGCGGGCGGTCTTCACCGCATCCGGGCTTTTCCTTTCTATGATCTCATTCCCTATGCTCCAGATGACAATCGAAGGATGATTCCTATCCCGCAATACCATCGACGTCAGGTCCCGTCTCCACCAGTCGTCAAAATACCGTGCATAATCATAGACATTCTTCTGCGTTCTCCATCCGTCGAACGCTTCATCGATCACCAGCAGACCGTACCGGTCGCACGCATCCAAAAACGCCGTCGACGGAGGATTGTGCGAGGTTCGGACGGCATTGAAACCAGCCATCTTCAACAATTGCACCTTCCTTTCTTCCGCCCTGTCAAAGGCCGCTGCGCCCAGGCAGCCATTATCGTGATGCACACAGCCTCCATTCAGCTTTATCGTTCTTCCATTCAGCTGAAACCCTTTGCCCGTGGAAAATGCAATGCTTCTGATACCAAAACGGCTTATTTGCCGGTCGCGCTGCCGCCCTCCCTGGATCAGGGTCATTTCCGCGCGATACAAGTTGGGACTGTCCACGGACCAAAGCAGCGGCCGGGAGACGGCTATCGTCCGGGTCACCCGCTGCTCCCCTTTCCCATCCAGCCGCAGGCGCATCTTATCGTGAGCCACCGCCTTATTACCCTTATCCAGAATGGTCGTTGACAAAGCGATGTCCCGGGCGGCATCCATATCGTTCTTTACCAGGGCGTCGATCCTGATCGTAGCCTTGTCAGGGTTCACATCGGGAGTAGTAATGGCCAGGCTCCATGGATCGATATGGATCGGATCTTTGACGATCAGGCGCACAGGACGATATATCCCGGAACCGCTGTACCATCTGCAATTTATCTGCTGTGAATTGTCGACTCGCACGGCGATCACATTTTCCTTCCCGGGGTCCAACAGGGATGTTATGTCATAATAGAAGGTAGTATACCCATATGGATGGACACCCAAAGGTTTTCCATTTACGAATACCCCGGCATTCATATAAACGCCTTCGAACCAGATGGATACTTCCTTCCCCTTCCACGAGGACGGCGCGATGAATTTCTTCCGGTACCAGCCAACACCAGTAGGGAAATAACCACCTGCGGCGTTGGAGGCATTCTGCCTGTCCGGCGCGCCTTCGATGCTCCAGTCATGCGGGAGATCCAACTTCCTCCAGCCTGCATCGTCAAAATCTTTTTCACCGGCCCTTGCAGGATCACCCAGCGAAAATTTCCAGTCATCATTAAAAAGAATCCCGGAAGAAGTATTTACTGACTGTGCACTGACGAAACAATAACTGTTAAGGATCACTATCAGCAGGATCATCTTTCTTCCGGGAATGCTCATATACAACTTCAATAGTTTATCGCGTTGGCTCGCTAAGCTACTTCATTTTAACCACTTTGAACGTCTTCGAACCATTTGCCGTACGGACTTCGACGATATACATGCCAGGTTGCAGGGACGCGCCCGTTGTTATCCGGGTGGCCGCCAGCGGCTGGCCGATGACCTCTACGAGGTGGCCCGCCAGGTCGGAAATTCGGATGGACTCCACTTTGGACGGGTCGTCAACTACAATGGTAAAGGTGGATTGGAAAGGATTGGGAGATATCCCGATACCTCCGTCCCCGGACAAAGGGTCGCTGATCGTAGCGCCTTGGGCAGTTCCAGTCTGACTCCTGGCTGTGGCGGTCGTCAGCCCAGCGGTATTCAATGACCATTGCTGGGCATCGCTGTTACTGTAGCTCCACTGTCCCAGGTCCGAGCCGTTGGAATACCGGTACACGCCATCCAGGTATTGTCCTGTGGCCTTATTCCTGAGTCGTATATAGCTTCCGGCTGGCTCGATGGACCATAGCTGGTTGTCGCTGCCGCTGCTGCTCCACTGTCCGGCGGCGTCGCCATTCGTACGATCGCCCAGACCGTCGAGGTACAATCCGGTGGCCTTGTTCTTTAGCCTGATATAGCTACCCACCGTCTCCATCAGCCATTTCTGGGCATCGCTGCCGCTATTGCTCCACTGACCCGCCGCAGCACCGTTAGTGGACCTGTACATCCCATCGATGAGCAATCCGCTGGCATGGTTGACCAGCGACACATAGGCGGAGTTCGCTCCCTGGTTCATCGCATTGATGAGATCCCGGTCCAGAACGGCTCCCGTACTA
The DNA here is from genome assembly GCA_035546735.1 of Puia sp. GTDB lineage: Bacteria > Bacteroidota > Bacteroidia > Chitinophagales > Chitinophagaceae > Puia. Next base: position 19,393 of record DASZWE010000323.1, on the reverse strand, counting down.
CGATCGAACATTTGCCCGGGGATATCCCAGACAATGGGGATCAGTCCCTTGCTCTTTGCCGAACCTACCAGGTATCTATAAAAATACCGGCGGGAGGCAAGGTGCAGCTGCTGGTCCGACGGTGCCGTGAGATCGTGCTTGATCGACGCAAATTCGCCGATGATCACCGGGATGCCCTTGTCGATAAACTTGGTTTTCATCAGCGTAAAGTTGGAATCCAGATAAGACTCCTCCCCATAGGTAGCATTGCGGCTGACGTCAGTGGTGGAGTGATAGCCTTTACCCCAATAGTAAAACATATTTCCCCAGCTGGCGTCCTGTGTAAGGATACAGAACTGAGGGGGGTCATAGTAGTGTATCTCCACCATCATCCTGCCTGCAATTTGATCCGTCGGCAGCGTATTCATCAGCGTGTTGGTCAACCCTATATTTGTATTCGGTCCCTGCACGATCAGCGTCCGGGAACTGTTATTCCCGCCCGTGGCCCGGACGGCATTGACAAAGGTCTGATGATAAGATAATAATACCGACATGGCGGTGGCGTCGCTGGCATTGGGCTCGTTGGCGCTCGCAAAAAGGAGATGCTCGTTGTATCCCTTAAAATAATTCGCGATCTGCGTCCAATAATTATTTTGCTTGGCGTTGACAGATGCCTGTGCGCTCTGGGTGACATTGTTCTCCAGCCAGCCGCCGTCCCAGTGGATATTCAGGACCACATACAGGTTATCATTTATGCAATAATCCACCACCTGTTTCACACGGGCGATCCACGTGGGGTCGATAACGCCATTGCTGGTATGACAGTCCCAGGCGCAGGGAAGCCGGATGGTGTTGAAGCCGGCGGCTTTCACGGAATCGATCAGCCGCTGGGTGGTAACGGCGGCTCCCCAGGCCGTCTCGCCGCAAATGGCCTCCAGCGTATTGCCAAGGTTCCACGCGAGCTTCATGTTGCTGGCGATAGTCTGAGCCGTGGGCAGCTGGGCCCGGGCATTGATAGAAATAACTAAACCCAGCACACCCCCAAACAGGCGAACCAGGACTTTTCGGATAAGTTTGTTTTTCATATGCAATCGTTTTTTGTTTAATGTCAGGGAAACAGGCATACGGCCCCTCCTGACGATCCAAAAATAGCCGACGATATAAAAAACGAGGGTAGCACAACCCGCAAATCAAGGGGTTGAAATGTTGATCACGGGGATAATTTCTGATATTTCTGGGGCAACATCGGTTCATCTGCACCACCGACGGTTCACCCGGACGCCGACGGTTTACCTGGGCCTCATCGGTTCAGCCGGGCACCTCCGGTCTAACGACGCCGTCAGACCTTTTTCCGCATCTCCGCCTGGTAGACGCTGGGCAGCTTGCCATAGACCTCCTTGAAATACCGGGCAAAATATTTGGGATTGTTGAAGCCAACCATATACGCTACTTCCGCCACATTGTACCGGGTCTTCTCCAGCAGCTGGGCGGCACGTTTCATCCGGAAATTGCGTATAAAACTTATCGGGGTAGTTCCCGTAGCGGCCAGCACTCTTTTATATAAGGTGGTCCTGCTCAGACCCAGCTCCCGGGACCATTCATCCACGGAAAAATCCGGGTTGGCGATATTTTTCTCCAGGATCTCCGCCGCCTGGCGGATAAAGTCTTCTTCCGTCTGCTCCGGCACGGGCTCGACCTCTCCGGGCTCTATATGAACCCTTTTTTTAGCCGTCTCTTCGACGGTGCCCCTGTACTCCAGCAAGTTCCGGATACGCGAGATAAGGATTTCCACATTGAAAGGTTTGGAAATATAGTCGTTGACACCCATTCCCAATGCACGCAGCTGGTCCTGTTCGCTGGAAAGGGCCGTCAGCAGGATCACCGGGATATGACGCACCCGCTCGTCGCCCTTGATCTTCCTGGAAAGCTCCAAACCATCCATCAATGGCATGTTGACATCGCTGACCACCAGGTCCGGCTGTGCAGCAAGCGTCTTCTGCCAGCCCTCCTTGCCATTCGCAGCTTCCAGTATGGTGAATAAGGATGAAAGATTATCCTTCAGGTAGAATCTGAAGTCGTCGTCGTCCTCCACCAGCAGTACTTTGAAACGCTTCTCTCCACCGGCAGAAGGAGGCATCGGATTGTCCACCGGCTCGCCTGCCTTGACAGCATTCTCCCCATCCTCTCCGCCACCCAATGACGGAGGTTCCAAAGCCGACCCGGCAAGAACGGTCACGGGCAACAGGACGGTAAAGCAGCTTCCCTTGTCGGGAATACTCTCCACCCGGATGGTACCGCCATGCATTTCCACAAACTCGCGGGTGATGGCAAGTCCAATACCCGTGCCCTGGTTCCTTATATGGCCGGGAGCATCGCCCTGGAAAAAAGATTCAAAGATCTTTCCCTTCAGCGCAGACGGGATCCCGATACCCGTATCTCTCACTTGCAGCTCCAGCAGCGCCGTTTTTCCATCCCGCTCGGCCGTGGCAAGCTCCACCACCACCGAGCCGCCCGTCGGGGTGAACTTGAAGGCATTGGACAAAAGGTTGAAGAGTATCCGCTCCACCTTATCCTTGTCGAAAAGCGCCGGCAGCTGCTCCAGCTGTGTCTCATAACGAAAATCAATGCCTCTTTCCTCCGCAAGATCATTAAATGATTCCACGGTCGTCTTGATAAAGGCGGCAATATCGCCCCGGCGCATGCTCAGCTTCAGCTCATTTACCTCCATCTTTCTCAGGTCGAGCAGCTGGTTCACCAGGTGCAACAGTCTTTTTGCATTCCGCTCGATGGTCATGGCCAGCTGCCTCCGTCCCGGATCTTCCATACTCCGGATCAGCTTGTCCACCGGCGAAAGGATCAGCGTAAGGGGCGTACGGAACTCATGGCTGAGGTTGGTAAAAAATTTGATCTTCATCCTGTCCAGCTCATGTATCCGCAACGCCTCGCGCCGCTCTTCCGCCAGCGCAAATTTTGCCCTGGCCCGCCGGATGATACGGACACGTCCTATATACAGCACGGCCACAATGATCAGCACATACAGGAAGTAGGCGAAGCTCGTCTTCCAGAAAGGGGGTTTTACGATCACCCTCACGGTGACACCCCTTTCGTTCCATACCCCATCGCTGTTGGAAGCCTTTACCTGGAAGACATACTCACCCGGATCGATATTCGTATAGGTCACTCTCCTGTTCCTGCCGTCCGTCTGCATCCAGTCCTTATCGAACCCCTTTAGGCGGTATCTGTACTGGTTTTTGCGCACATTGATATAGCTCAGCGCAGCAAACTCGAGCGTAAAATTATTCTCGTCATAGGAAAGAACAAGCTCGCTATCCTTCAGGAGAGAGGACGGCAATGGAACGTCTTTATTGTATAATTGCAGCCCCGTCAATACCACAGGCGGAACATGCTCATCCCGGCCGATCGACCCCGGTTTGAAAAGGTTTAACCCGTTGGCGCCTCCAAAGAGCAGCTCGCCCTCTCTTGTACGAAGCGCCGCATTCTGATTAAAGTCCCGGCCCTGGAGCCCGTCGTATTCATCGAAATTCAGACATTTGATCCTGAATCGCCCTTCTTCTTTGGTGACCGTGATCCTGGAAAGACCTCCCGACGTGCTCACCCACAAAAAATGATCCCGGTCCTCCAGCACGTTCAGGATTATATTGGAGGGAAGCCCGTCCTTCATACGAAAAACCTCGAACGTATCCCTGCCCGGCGCCATGACGCTCAAGCCCTGTCTTGTGGCGGCCCACATGTTCCCCTCATGATCACATAACAAACCGAACACGATGTTATCGCTCAGCCGGCTGCTCTCGTTGGTAAAATGTATGTACTTGCCGGTGCTTCGGATCAATACATCGATGCCATATGCCGTACCGATCCACAGATTGGATGCGGAATCCTCCTCCAGTGATGCGATGTAGTTCGAATGGATGGAATACGGCATGGAATAGGTGTTATGATAAAACTTTCCGGTGGCTCTATCGAACCGGTCCAGGCCACCCGCCATGGTGCCTACCCAAAGTACGCCGTCACTGTCCTCCCGGAGGGAATAGATCCTGTCATCGGCCAGACTGGCCGGGTCGGCATCCCGGTGCCGGTAGTGGATAAATTTTCTTCCGTCATAACAATCGAGCCCTCCCTGGTAGGTGCCGATCCATAGCTTCCCGTCACGCCCGGTGGCAAGTGAAATCACGACGTCACTGCACAGGCTGTTGGGGTTTCCTGCCTCATGCCGGAACGGGGTAAATGTTTTCCGGGTCCGGTCGAAATAAATAAGACCTCCTCCATCGGTACCGATCCATATATTGCCTTTCCCGTCCTCGGCAAAGCACGCCACATCGTCATTGGGAAGGCTCCCCTGCTGTCCGGGCTGCCGCCTGTATAAAGGGAATCGCAGCATGTTTTGCTGGTAATAGCCGATGCCCTTCTTAAGGGTTCCCGCCCAGATGATGCCGGTATTGTCCTTGTATAGGATCGCGATAGAATTCTCGGGAATGCTTCTCTCTTCATCCGAATTGTGAAGGTTCCTGACCGTGTGCTTCTCCTGGTCCAGCAGGTCCAATCCTCCCTGGTCGGAGGCGATCCAAATCAGTCCTTTGTCATCCTCGGAAACGGTATTTATGATGTTGCCGTTCAGCCGGAGACTGCCCGAATCCTTATTAAAATGTGAGAATTTGTCCGTATGAGGATCGAGTTCCCAAAGTCCCTTAAGCGTGCCCGGCGCGAAAATCCAAAGTTTATCCCTGCTGTCGATGAACAATTTGTATCCATAAGGAACAGGCGCTTTTTCCTGCAGCATGCCTGAATAGAAGGTGACATTGTTGCCTTGCAGATCGATCCGCTCCACCCTGCCCTGCCCATAAGATAGCCAAAGTCCGCCGGACGAATCAAGCCGCGCATCGGCAATGCCGACCGGCATTTCATAAGATGCCCGCACTTTGGGACGCACGGGGACGGCTCCTTTGCCTGCATCGAAGCGATAAACTCCCGAATCACCGTAAATAAAGTAATACTGTCCTTCCCTCCCCGCAACGATGGAGACCAGCCCATAACGTAACAGACGTCGCGCCTTCAGATAGGCCTCCACATTCGGAACGAAATGCTCCGTCGACGGATCATAGATATTGAGACCGCCCGTAGCCGTGGCTATATATATCTTATCTTCCGGTCCCTGAAAAATACGGCCCACATGATCGTCCGTCAGCGAAGATGGATCGGCTTCATCATGTCTGAAAACCCTGAATGAATAGCCGTCATACCTGTTCAATCCGGAATTCGTGCCAAACCAAAGATAACCCCGCCTGTCTTTGAAGATTTCATTCACATGGTTGTTCGACAACCCATCCCGTATGTCCAGCCTTGAAAAGGGGTAATCGTTGACCTGGGAATACCCTGCGCCCCCAACAATCAGCAGTCCAATAATAAGTAAGCAGCTTTTGATAATGTACACCGGCAATGGAATTACCTCTAAATATACAAATATTCACTTATTCGTTTTGATTCTTGCTTTCTGCCGTTCTGAAAATACCACTGCCGGCCATACCCTAGTGCGAATTATAATAATCCAGGCTCACATAATTGTAAATAGTCCAGGAGCTGGCGCTCGTTAAAGCAATAACCTCCAACCCATCGGCCGTTAGTGATTTTATGGCCATTTTATCGTACCAATTGACCACCGAGGCGCCCTGGGTCGGATCGTGAAGCAACTGTGCCCCAAACGTTGCCAGCTGATTGGTGGCCGTATATAACATAAAATGACCGCTGGCCTGTCCCAGGGACGGCAGCATTTTATTGTTGGAGCTGAAATTGGCATTCCCTATCAGATCGAACGTCATCGTTCCATATGTACTCGGATCACCGGTGGGGCAGATCCAGGATGCCCAACCGGCGTCCCATTCCCAGCCTGTCCCGCCGAAGTAGATAGGTCCGTTGAACAGCTTGCTCGTTCCCGTAGGTGTGATATCCAGGACCCAGGTCTTTGATTTCCCATACCCGCCCGTAAGGTTGGTCCATTCAGGAGTGCTCACCGCCACCGAGTCCAGCGTATTGATCGTGATGGTAGTCGTGTCGGCCTGAACCAGCCCTCCGGCGCTCTCCACTCCATATACGAATTTATATTCCCCGGGGAAAGGGACATTGACCGTATCCTGCACCCTCAACGACTGGCCATATGGCGTCACCCATACAGGAGTAAGGTTTGGCGTCATGCTCGTCAAAACGATGTTATTGGGATTCGTAGCAGAAGGTTTGATGGTAAAGTTTAGAGAGCTTTTATCCGCCAACGGGCCCATCGTATACTTCTGCTTCGTGCAAGCCGAAAATAACAGCACGGCTCCCATAAATGCTCCTGTACTTTTAAGAATATTTTTACCAACGATCATAATTGATCTTTTAAGGTGTTGGTGATACTTCGTGTTCATATACCTGCAATTTTGACTATTAGATAATTGATTACCAGCCGGCATTTTGTTTCAATTCCCCCGAGGACAACGTGATCTGGTCGGAAGGTATTTGCTGAAATCCACGCGTAGCCGTAATATTTGCCTGCAATGTCGCTGCTGTCGGCTGCGTACCTGTACCATCGTTGATCAGGGACAACGTGGTATTGGCTGCGATGGTAGAAGCCGCGGTGGAAATGCCCTGCCGCAGGAGATCCCAATATCGCATACCACCTTCTCCTACAAATTCCAGCCGGCGCTCCGCCAGGATGTCGGCTTTACTAACGGAGGTCACGGCAGTGGCAGAAGGGATCGCCCGCTGATGCACCTGGTTGAAATAGCTTACGGCATTGGGGCTTCCCAATTCAGCAGCCATCAATAAAACATCGGAGTACCGGATAACGAAAAAATCCTGGCTTTGCGCAACTAAATAGTTGTTGACGGGTAATGGATTATTGAGGGAATCGCAGACGGGGCTGTACTTTTTCATATAATAACCCGTATATTCCCGGTTGGCTGCCGCTTTGGAAAAAGCCAGATTTTCTCCGGCAATATCCGTAATGGAAGCAAAATACCGGCTGTCATTTGCCTGATCGAACTGTGCAACCAGCTTCGGGTCCACCGTGCAGCCTCCCCATCCATAGCCATATGGATAAAGGCTCTGCTCCCGCATACCTGTCATGACCAGCCAGTTATTGCCCGTAATGTTTCCATTATAGTCGCCCGTAGAGGAATATTTGATCGAAAAAACCACTTCTTTGTTGTCTTCTCCCGCATAAGGAACCTTCTTGGCCAGTGACGCCGCAGGCCACAGCGTGGTGTAGTCGGTGACCAGACCGTGCCCGCTGTGTGCGATCACATCTTCGACAGCTGCCAATGCAGTGGCTGCCGTCTCATTGCCGATGGTAGATTTGCCGTAATACCCGGAATAAAACAGGTAAACACGGGCAAGCAAAGATTCCGCCGCCCACTTCGTGACCCTCCCGGTGGGTACGCTGGTGTAAGTGGCAGAAGGTAGACTATCCGCGGCATAGCGAAGATCATCCATGATCTGTGCATAGGTCGAATCGGGGCCCGCCTGAGCCACGTTTGCCACCGTCGGCGTCGTCAACAAAGGGACTTTCTCGAATAGCCGGGCCAGATCGAAATAACAGTAGGCACGGATAAATTTAGCTTCCGCCGTATATTGCCTTTTCAAGATTGTGCTATCTCCCCAGGCTACCTGGTCCATTTTCTGAAGCAGGACATTGACGCGATAGATGGCCTGATAATACCCCTTCCATCCGCCGCTATGTATAGCTACATCCGATGGCGAAATGGTTTTATTGAATTCATCCAGCATCTCCCAGCCATACCCGTCAGAAGCGCCAGTGGCTCCAAAACAATTGTCTGAAAAGACCTCCATCATGGCAGGGAGGGCCTCGCCGTTATAGATCACATCCAGTCCATTGTAGCATCCTACCAGTGACGTGAATGCATCGGAAGGAGTTTTATAATAGGAAACATCGGTTTGCGAGGCAGAGGTCAGCTCGGTGGTCAGGAATTTTTTACAGGACCCCGTTGCCAGCATTATCAGCGCCATCAGGCCAATCGTACTATTTTTAAATCTTTTCATATGTCTTTTTTAACAATTAGAAAATAATATTGACCCCTACCATCGTCTTTCTCGGGCGGGGATAATACCCCAGGTCAACACCTTGTCCAAAGGAATAAGCGCCGCTGGCGTCGGAGGACGAATACCCTATTTCGGGATCCATACCGCTGTACTTCGTAAAAGTGATCAGGTTCTCAGCCGCTATATACAACCGGAACTGCGTCAGATTTTTCAAATGAACCAATTTTGCAAAATCGTATCCCAACGTTATGTTCGAGATCCTCCAATAGCTTCCGTCATGAATATAGAGATCGGAAAACTCGGCCCAGTTGATATTGTTTTGCGTGACGCGGGGCATCGAATTGGAAGTTCCCTCTCCATGCCAGCGACTCAAAACATCGGTCGTCCAGTTACCAAAGGCGCCCAGGTCCCTGTAGGACTGCACCAGTTTATTTCCGGCGACGCCGTTTGTCGTTATGGAAAGATTGAAATGCTTATAGCTGCCGGAAAACCGCAACCCAAAAACATGATGCGGGTTCGGATCGCCGATATTTGTCTTATCATCGGCCGTAATAGCACCATCCCCGTCCAGATCCACATATCTTATATCACCCGGGTGGGCGGAGGGCTGAAGAGGATTACCTGTCTTACCCTTCCAGTTCTGCACATCCGCCTCGGTCTGAAAAAGCCCGGCAGTCTTATATCCCCAGAAATACCCGATGGGATTGCCGGAGGATGCCCTGAAAAATTCCGGGGCATTTACAAACAGGCTGTTCGTGCCGCCATGAATGATCCCATCGGCCGTCGGAATATTGTTCACCATATTTTTATTATAGGCATAAGAACCTGAGATGGAATAAGAGAAATCTTTCCCGATCCTGTCATTGTAAGACAACTGGAGCTCTATTCCTTTGTTGGTGACATTACCTCCATTGATATATGGATTGGTCGACACCCCCGCTGTTGCCAGCAACGGAGCTGCCACCAGCCAGTCCTTTGTCAGTTTATTGTATACATCGATGCTTGCGCTCAGCTTATTGTCCAGCAGTTGGGCATCGATCCCGATATTGGTTTGACGGGAAGTTTCCCATTTCGTCTTTTCGACGCCGATGGTGGAAGGATAAGCGCCATTGGTCAGGCTCGTATTGGTGTTGCCAAAATTATATTGAGCATTTGCCAGGCTGATCAAAGACAGGTAGTTGAAGGCAGTAATACCGTCATTGCCGTTGGATCCCCAGCTTGCTCTCAGTTTCAGGAAGTTCAGCCAGGTCCTGGTTGATTCCATGAAAGATTCGCTGCTGACCACCCAGCCTACGGAAAGGGACGGAAAGTACCCCCATTGATGATCCTGGGCGAACATGGTAGAACCATCCGCGCGGAAGATGGCGGAAGCCAGGTATTTGTCCTCGTAAGAATAGTTGATCCTGCCAAAAAAAGAAGCCTGTGCATAGACAGCATTGGCGTTCCCATACAGCGAAAGGGAATGCGTTACCGTTTGCCTGTTGGCGGCGGTAGTATCGGCGCTCATCGATATGGACGTAAGGTTCGAAGTGCTGAGATACCCGCGATCGAAGCTGGCGAATAAGGTGGGTCCTGTATTGTTGCCGCCTACAAACGTTCCCTGGTATTTACGGATGGCGCTACCTGCCAGGAAATCAAATTTGTGCTCTTTGATCCTGAATAGATAGTTCACCGTATTATCCCAATTCACAGTATAGGACTGGGAGCTGCCCTGACCGATGTTCTCGTACCTGTTGTATGCGTATATGGACAGGTTGTCATACACCGGAGTATAACTATGATTGGCCGAAGAAGAGTAATTCAAACCCAAAGAAGTCCTGATCTTCAGATCCTTTATCGGCTGAAGTTCCGCATATGCATCTCCAAACAATTTTTGGGTCTTTGTATCATTTTGATTGTTGTAGACCGCCAATGCATATGGGTTCGCTTCGCCGGTGTTCCATGGGCCGCCATTGTATACGGTAGATTTGAGGCTGCTTAAATAATTTCCGGCAGAGTCGTACATGGCCAGCAACGGGCTGGTTGTAAAGGCGCCACGAAGGGTGTTACCATATATTCCGCCATCCGAGATCCCGTATTGATTGATAAAGGAAAAGGTCAGGTGCTCCCCTACTTTCAGCGCCCCGTCATACAGTTTGCGCTCGCTGTTCGATCGGAAGTTGTAACGCTCATAATTGGAAAGCTTTTGTCCGCCAACGATACCGCCCTGCTGCGTATACGACATCCCCAACGAGTAGGACGAAACATCCGAGCCGCCTGTGGCGGACAAATTATAATTTTGAACCGGGACATTGGAGGCAAACATCTGGTCCAGCCAGTTGGTGCCCTTGCCCAGCGCATTGATCTGCGTTTGCGTAAAATAGGGCGCAAGACCGGAATTGAGCGCGGCCTCATTCTGCATAACGGCGTATTGCCGGGCATTCAGCAGGTTTGTTTTCGGAGGAGCGTTCTGATAACCGTAGTAGGCGTCGAATGATATCTGCCCGGCTGACTTACCGCCCATTTTCCCGCTTTTTGTAGTGATCAGTATAACACCGTTCGCTCCATTGATACCATAGATGGCGCTCGACGCCGCATCTTTCAATACATCCACCGAAGCTATGTCCGCAGGATTCAAATACGTAATATCGCTGCTGATCACACCGTCTACCACATACAGCGGATTGGCATTGCCAATGGTGCCGACCCCCCGGATATTGACCTTGAAGCCGCCGCCGGGTTGCCCCGAAGTAGATGTTATATTGACGCCCGCAGCCTGCCCCTCTAATGCCTGCAGCGCATTGGTGGTGTTGAGCTTGGCAAGGTCCTCACCCTTGACGTGAGCCGTGGCACCCGTCACCGCTTTCGATTTTTGTACACCATAACCCACTACCACGACATCATCCAGTTTTCCAAAACTCTGGTCCAGCTGAACCTTTATGTTGTCGGCTCCCTCTTCTACCCTGATGTTTTTTGCAACATGACCCACCGAGCTGATCTCAAGGATATCTCCGACAGCGGCGGTAATACTGAACACGCCATCGCCATTGGAAGTAACGGCATTTTTACCGCCTTTTACGACGATGGAGGCGCCTGGCACGGGCTGCCCTGTGATCCCATCGGTGACCCTGCCCGTTATTTTTCGTCCAGTAGTCTGGGCAAAATCGTGGGCGCTCAAAAGCAGCAGGGTCAGCAGCATTAAAATTGGCTTTGACCACTTCCGTTTGATTTTCTTTTCTAGCATAAACAAGCAATTTTTGGTTAATAAAAAAAGCTACCTGAGATCAATCCTCTTTTCATGGCCGTCATAAGCAACAACAGCGGTTGGTTTGCTTTTCCCGCCGATGCATTCGATCCTGAAAGTTCTTTTGAGAAGAGCGCCTGCGAACGACCCCTTTCGCTCGCCAATAGTAAGCGTCCGCGCTGCCTCGTTATAATGTAAGGCGATAGTGGAAAAGCTGCCTTTCTCATAATTGTAGTTGACTCCTTCATCCTCGTACAGGGTGAAATCAGCGTCGCGGCCGGTGTATACATACAATGTAATCGTGTCGGCAGGCCGCTCGCCTGTATACTGCAGATCAGGCCCCATCGGAAGGATCGATCCCTCCTTCACATAGACGGGCATACGCTGGTAGGGCGCCTCCGCGTTGATCCTTTGCCCCCCATCCACGATCTTGCCTGAGTAGAGATCGTACCAGCCCTGGCCTGCAGGAAGATAGACTTCCCGCTGCCGCGCCTTGTAGGTACAGACAGGGTTCACCAGCAGCGACGGGCCCAGCATATATTCATCGGCAATGTCCCTGACAGCCGTGTCATTTCCGAAGTCCATCACCAGTCCGCGCATCATCGTATAGTCATCATGCCATACCATGCCCGCAATAGAATAGAGGTAAGGCAGCAGCCGGTAGCGCAGCTTGTCGTAGTACAAGATGCTCTGGTAGGCGGGATGATCCGGCGGCGCAATATTGAATATCTCGCGGTAAGGGAACTGGCCATGAGCGCGGAACAAAGGAACGAATGCACCGAACTGATACCAGCGCGTATTCAGCTCTCTCCATTCCTCCAGGCTTTCCGCATCGGGCTTTTCAAACTTCTCCGGCACCACAAATCCGCCGATGTCCATCGTCCAGTAGGGAAGGCCAGATAGGGAGAAATTCATCCCCGCGGCGATCTGGTTTTTCATATCCCTCCAGGTAGAGCCGATGTCACCACTCCATATGGCGGCGGCATATCGTTGAGAACCCGCAAATCCGGATCGGGTGAGGAGGAATACCCTTTTGCCCGGATCATCCGCACGCTGCCCTTCATAAATACCTTTTGCATTTTGCAACGGATAGGCGTTGAGGTATTCGGCCGCGCTGCCCAACGCGGTCGGCGTCATCTGAAGCTTTCTCTTTTCAGGACTTACGTTGGAAAGTATATCGGGCTCGCTGGCATCCATCCACCAGGCGTCGATGCCTTTGCTATAAATTTTCTTATGGATCAGGTCCCAGAACCCTTTCCGGGCATCGGCGTTGAATGCGTCGTAAAACGTAGAAACGTATCCTTTCCCGATCCAGTCCCTTTGCCTGTCGGCGATATTCCTTTTATAAAGCCACCCTTTCTTATCAAATTCGTCGTAAGAAGATATGCCTTCGTAAAACTTCGGCCATACCGAGATCATCAGGTGTGTATGATACTTTTTGTGCAACACGTCGATCATGCTGTCCGGGCTGGGGAAACGGGTCTCATCGAATTCCTGGCTTCCCCACGCTGCTTCTTTCCAATAACTCCAGTCCAGAACGATATTGTCGATGGGGATCTCTCTTTTTCGGAACTCGTCTATGGTGTTAATTATCTCATCCTGTGTTTTATATCTTTCCCTGCTTTGCCAAAAACCCAGCGCCCATCTGGGAACGATAGGCGCCTTGCCCGTGAGCTCCCGATAACCGGCGATGACCCCATCCATATTGCGGCCATAAATAAAATAATAATCTATCTGCTGGCCTGCCTCCGAAGAAAAACCAAAACTGTTTTGCTCTGCGGGGGTCAGCGGTTCCTGCCATTTCAGGGAAAGATAGGACTCACCCCCCTCGGGGATCCATTCGATCCTGACAGGGACCTTTGCACCTTTTTTTAATTGAAAAGGGACCAGCGCCGGCGCCGGGTTCCAGGCCTTGCGCCAGTGATCCAGCACAAGCTTGCCATCCAGCCAGACTTTTAACGAGCCGCCAAAGGTGAACCGGAATTGATGCACACCGGAGAGATAACTGGCGACGCTGCCTTCCCAGGTCACCATTCCTGTTGCAGGCGTAAAGCTGGAGGGAAGCCGGATCTTTGAATCGCCCAGGAATGGCATATCGATGTTGCCCTCGGCTCTTTCGGTGACAACCTCCTGCGGCTTCCGCTTGTCGTTGGCATAGGAAGCCGTAAGCCAGCCTTGCTCGCCTGTCTTTGAAAAAAGCTGTAATGCGGACAGATCGTGCATCGGCCTGGTATCCCCTGCCGTCGTAAGCGAATAATTGTCCCAGAGGACGCCGTAATTCCGGCAGGAGATCAGGAAGGGAATGCCTACCTCCGTATTGTTTTGAAAAAGGGTGACCTGCTGACCCTTGTAATTATATATACCATCCTGGTGCTGGCCTAATCCATACCATGCATCTCCGGGGGTAGTTTGAAAGGTTTGAGCCAGCTTATAACAGCGTTTGCCATCGACCACCGAAGCCTGGAAACTTCTTCCGAGCGGCCCCTTTTCGTCAAGGATCCTTCCACCCCTGGGGTCCCGGAAAGATACAGCGCCTGTTTTCAGGTCCACGATCGCGGTGAGCTTTTTCGTTCTTAGCGTCAGGCTTTCTTTCGAAGGGATGACCTCCCAGAAAACATCGGTCCTTTTCTTATATACCGTGACCAGGCTTTGAAAAGGCGTGATCTCTTTTGACGGGGCTGCCGTCACCCTGATAATATTGTCTGCAATGACCTCCAGCCTGACGGCGTTGGAAGTGCCCGTAACCAGGCTGTCGGTGAAAATTATCAGGCCGTCGGGGATCGTTTTGTAGGAAGGGGGAGCCGCCAACAGGACATTTACAACAGCAACAGTCAACAGGCTAAATAACAGTAAGCGTAACTTCATATATAAGCAATCCGGGGTAAATGGTGAGCTGTAAAACTACCCCGGGACTGTCTGAGGCAAGGGCCTCAAATGTTGCAAACTATAGTATGAATTGTTGCAAAAAAGTGATTTTCAGAGAGTTTGGCCGTCGTTCTGTTTGTCTGTCCCGTATTGTGAAGGCGTGACCTTGAATTCCTCCTTAAAGAATTTTGCGAAATGCCGCGGATTGTTGAACCCTACTTCATAGGCGATCTCGGCTACTGTTTTCCCGCTTTTTTCCAGCAATTGGGCAGCTCTTTTCAGCCGGATGGAACGGATGAACTCTATAGGCGTTTTGCCCGTGAGAGAAAGGATTTTTCTGTAAAGCGTCACCCGGTTCATATGCATGTCCCGGCTAAGGTCCTCTACGGAAAATTCAGGCCTGTCGATATGATCCTCAACGATCTTCAAGGCTTGTTGCAGGAATTTCTCGTCGACGGATGTAATGGTGACCTCGGCCGGGTTGACCTCTATCTGCTTCTGGAACCTCTTCTGCAATAACTTTTGCTGGGCCAGCAGGTTCCTGATCCGCGAAGCCAGGATTTCGAAGGTGAAGGGTTTTGTAATATAATCGTTCACACCCGCCCGCAGGCCTTCCAACTGTCTCTCCTCGCTTCCCATGGCTGTCAGCAGGATCACCGGGATGTGGGCGGTAACGGTTTCGGTTTTGATCTTTCTCGCTAATTCGACTCCATCCATCAATGGCATCATGATATCGCTGACTACGAGGTCCGGATCCACGAGCTTTATTTTCTCCCAGCCCTCGGAACCATTGACGGCCTCTTCGACACGATATAGCCCTTTCAGGTTGTCTTTCAAATAGAAACGCAGGTCTTCATTATCTTCCACTATCATGATGGTTTTCTTTCCGGCGCCCTTCCGGTCGCTGTCCGGGATCACCTTTTCTTCCTCTTCCGGATGGACGGGGTGGACAGAGGTCCGGACGGAAGGTTCATATATCCTTTTTGCGGGCAGATGGACGATAAAGCAGGCGCCTTTCCCGGGCTCGCTCTGTACGGTAATGACGCCGCCGTGCAACCGTACAAATTCCTTCGTAATGGCAAGGCCGATGCCGGTGCCCTGGTTCACCATGTCTTCCGGCATATCCGTTTGAAAAAATCTTTCGAAGATCTTTTCATGCTTATCCGCCGCGATGCCAATACCTGTATCTTTTACTTCGATGGCAAGCGATCCGTCATCCTGCTCACTTAAAGCAGGCTTGTATATAAGGCTGACGCCAATGATACCGTTGTCCTCTGTATATTTGAATGCATTGGAGATCAGGTTGAACAGGATCTTTTCGATCTTATCCCTGTCGAAATACATTTCGAGGCTCGCGATATTGGATGAGAAGGAGAATTGAATACGCTTTTTTTCTGCAATATCGGTAAATGAAAGGCTTATATCTTTGCTGAACCCGACAATGTCACCAATGGAAGGGTGCAGCTTTACTTCCTGCACCTCCATTTTTCTGAAGTCGAGCAGCTGATTTACCAGGTTCAACAACCGTTTTGCATTGCGTTGAACGAGATGCAATTGCTTTTTCTGCTCTTCGTTGGCCGCATGATCGATGATCTTGTTCAGCGGGGCCATGATCAGGGTCAGTGGCGTACGGAATTCATGGCTGACATTTGTAAAGAACTTCGTCTTTAGCTGTTCCAGGGCATGGGCCCTTTCCGCCTCCCTTCGCTGCTGCCGTAGCTCGAAGCGCATGTGTATCCTGTCCAATATAATACGACGCGCGACCATGAATAGCCCTGCGGCGATCAAAAAATAGATAACATAGGCGACGGGCGTTCGCCAGAATGGCGGCGCGATATTGACCTGTAATTCCTTTACATCGCTCCACAGACCATCCGTGTTCAGGACTTTTACTTTAAAAACATAATGGCCGGGGCCAAGATTGGTATAGGTGGCCTTTCTCTGGCTTCCGTCGGCATACAGCCACTCCGGGTTGAAGCCCTCCATCATATATGCATACTTATCCCGGGCGCCGCGCGTATAATCCGGCGAAGTAAATTCAATGGAGAAAACATTCTCTTTATACTTAAGATCGATGCTTTGGGTCCGCGACAAGGATCGATCCAGCAGGATACGATTATTTATCACTTCTCCCGGCTCGACATCCTTGTTCAATAGCTGCAGTCCGGTGAAAACTATTTTAGGCCGGTGGGCAGGTGCCTTGATATTGGAAGGCTGGATAATATTAAAACCGGAAGGCCCCCCGAAGATCAATTCCCCTTCCCGTGTTTTGAGCGCCGCATTGTCATTGAATTCACGGTTTTGCAGGTTATTGATCTCGTCATAATTGATAATAGAAACAAATCCACTGTCTTTTTGCCGGGGAATAACGTTACACAATCCGTTGGGTGTAGATATCCAAAGCGTCTGACGATCGTCTTCCAGGACATTCAATATGATATTATCCGGAAGTCCGTCCGATGTGGTAAAGACCTTAAACGTTTGTGTTTGCTCGTCGAACAGGTTGAGACCATCCCTGGTCCCTACCCAAATCCTCCCTCTGCTGTCCTCCAGGAAGCAAATGATGCTATTACTGCTCAAGCCGTGTTTGCCCGCGATGCTCCTAAAAAAAACAGGCGTATCTTTCTTTCCCAGAACGACGATCCCCGCTACCGTACCTAGCCAGACATTTCCTTTTCTATCCTGCAAGATGGCCGTAATAATGTTGGAAACCGACGGCCCCCGCGGTGTCTCTTTATATTGATGATGGATGAACCGATGGGTTCTCCTGTCCAGGATATCGATACCACTGCCCAGGGTGCCGATCCATAATCGCTGATCCCGGTCTTCGAAGATCTCCCATACGTTATCGTTTGCCAGGCTGGACGAGTCATTGTCATCATGTCTGTAGTGCGTAAACCTTTTCCCGTCATAGCTGTCGAGCCCCCCGAGAAAGGTGCCCACCCACAGTACCCCGTCATGATCGATCCATAAACTGACAATTACATTGCTGCCCGGACTGTTGGTATTGTTAGGATCGTGCAGGTATTGTCGAAAAAAATTCTTTTTCCTGTCGAAATAGATCAATCCGCCGCCGTTGGTCCCGATCCAGATATTGCCGGCTCTGTCCTCCACAAAACGGTTCACATCATCGTACTGAAGGCTCCTGCTGTTGGACGCCTGATGATGAAAATAGGGGAACCGGTTTATATTGGCGTTATAATAATTAATGCCCTGCTTATAGGTGCCCAGCCAGATGATACCGTCATCATCTTTATACAGCGCGGTAACGCTGTTATCGTTAAGGCTTTGAGGATCTTTGGGGTCGTTCGACAAATAGCTGGTCCTCAGATCGTTCTTTTTATCGATGAGCGTAACGCCACCGTGATCCGTTGCGACCCAGATCAACCCGTTGTTATCCTGCACTATTTTGTAAACCAGGTTGGAGCTCAGCCTGGATGGCCATGTGCTTTCATTAATTTGCCTGACCGAGTTGTCCGTCCGGTGAAAAAGCAAAGCCCCATAGATGTAACCCCATAACCAGATGTCTCCGTCACTGTCTATAAAAAGGTTGTGTGTGGTATTTTTCTTATACAGCCTCTGCACGACAGTGCTGGAAAAAATAACCCTGCCCTCCTTTATATCATACTCCTCCAAAAATCCATTTTGATAGACCAGCCATAGCTTCCCGTCTTTCGTTTCTCCGACAGACGTGATCTTTTGCAACAAATTGGACCCGGCATGCTGTCCGAATGGTCCCGCCCTCTTCTCAACACTTGAATAGAGATACAGACCAAGGCTGTCATAAAGGAACCAATACCTGCCGTTGTTCCCCTTTACCACGCTGTTAATGGCCCCCGAAGGCAAACCAATCCCATGCAAGAAGCCGTTGGCGTCCGCATTGAAATTTTCTGTCTGTGGATTATAGATACAAGGGCCTTCCCGGGTCTTTACCCACATCTTTCCTTCCGGCAATTCATATAAGGACACAATGTCATTGTCGTACAATGAAAGGCTGTCATTGTATTTTTTATTAAATACTCTAAAGGAGTGGCCGTCATACCGGTCGAGTCCCGACAATGTGCCAAACCACAGAAAACCATCGCTGTCCTTTAATATATCATTGACCTGGTTATGGGAAAGGCCAGAAAAAATATCGAGCCTTGAGAAATTATACCGCTCGTTTTGGGCAAAAACGGAAAACGACAGGAATAGAAAAACACCCCAGGCAAAAAAACGCATCACAATAAGTTTAACTTACAAGGCGGCAGTCAGTTAAACTCAAATATAGATTATTTTCAAACATTCATCGTCCGGAGTCTTTGGTCGATGACGCAGCCGATGGCCTTGCAGGCACAAAAAGCAATTGCGAGAACCAATAAAGATCATTCCTCCACACCGGAAAATCATGCCCGCCGGCCTCCTTATAGAAAATATGAGGGACCTTGTTCTTCTCCAGGTACGCATGCGTCCGCTGGCTGACCCACATCAGGTTGTCCTCCGTACCACAGGATATCCATAGTAATTTCAAATGCTGAATGGTTTTAGCAGGATCAGGCAGCAGCGCTTCCGGCGCTTTTGTATTGGGTGCTGGCGAAAATGCGCCGATCTATTCCACCATGATCTTTATCTTCTCAAAAATATCCCGGGACGAATTGCCCAATTGCAATATATACTCCCCCGCCTCCGCATTCCACGCTTTTTTCGATTCGTCATAAAACGCCAGGTCAGCGACTTTCACCTGCATCTCCACGGTCTTCGTCTCGCCGGGCTTCAAAAATACCTTCTCAAAAGCTTTCAGCTCTTTTTCCGGACGCAATACGGAACACACCGGATCGCTCGCATACAATTGCACTACTTCACCGCCATAGACGTCGCCCGTATTCCGGATGGTAAACCGGACCCGGATGGTCTCATCCTTTCCATAGCTGGATTTGTCGGTTGAAAATTCTCCGACGGAAAAATGGGTATAAGACAGCCCGTAACCAAACGGGAATTGCGGCTGGATCTTCTTCGTATCAAACCACCGGTATCCCACCAAAATATCTTCTTCATAATTTACCTTCATGTCCCTGCCGGGATAATTGCCCAGGGCATGCGCGGGCGACTGGTCCAGCGATACAGGCAGCGTGAACGGCAGCTTGCCGGATGGATCCACCTTTCCGCTCAGCAGATCCGCCACCGCATTGCCCGCCTCCATGCCGCCATACCAGGACCATAGGATGGAAGGTACCCGGTAAACGATCCCGGCCAATCCCACCGGGCTCCCGGCAATGATCACCACCACGGTATTTG
>DASZWE010000322.1:0-8969 GCA_035546735.1 Puia sp. | reverse complement strand
TCCCAACAACGAGATCACCATCTGCGGCGTATGCATGTTGAATTGCGCAAAGGACTTTTCCGAACCCACTTTTATCGTATGTGCATTGCTTATCCCCGCCAGCATTCTGAACATATCCTCATCCGTCCGATCATCCCCGATCGCCAGGATAAAATCTGCCTCTTCCCGATCCAGCACATTATGTATGGCCGTTCCCTTATCGGTGCCTTCATTCCTTACCTCGATGATCTTATGCCCCATCATTACCTCCAATCCACACCCGTCTGTCTGGCGGCATAACGCTGCGTATAACTTCATTTTCACCTCCCTGGCCTGCTCAACAGGCGAATTCCTGTAATGCCATACCATGGAGAAATCCTTTTCCTCCACAAAAGAATGTGGGCACTCCTTCACATACTGCTCCATTGTCGGCCCTACTATGTTCCTCCATTGAACAGCAGACACCGACCGCACTTCCCACGTCCCATCCCGGCGCCGTATCCGCGCTCCATGCTCGGCAATGATATGCACCGGCAAATGCCCCAGCCAGCTCTCCAGGGTACCACCATCCCGCCCGCTTACTATATACACGGAATTCACCGGGTTCCTCGCTATATTCCCAAGTATCTCCAGCAATATGTTGTCAGGTCTCGCCAGGTTAGGCAGATGGAAAAATGGAGTTAAAGTGCCATCATAATCCAATAAAAAAAGACGCTTCCTCGCATGGCGATATCTGTCGAGCAGCCAGTTCCTTGATTGCATATCGAAAAAACGTACCTGGAATTCCTGTTGCCTGTACCTCGATACCTGCAACGCATTAAGCCCTTTACGTATCCATTCCACATCATCCTCTTCCTCCTTACCCAACCTGATAACGTCGGTGCTCACCAGTCTATCCGGGGTCCTGAT
Source organism: Puia sp. (assembly GCA_035546735.1). Lineage (GTDB taxonomy): Bacteria > Bacteroidota > Bacteroidia > Chitinophagales > Chitinophagaceae > Puia. The sequence continues at coordinate 8,081 of DASZWE010000322.1, read as the reverse complement.
GACATTTTCGTCGTTCTCGATACCCAGGATAAATTGTACACATTGCAAAAAATCAGCCCTGTCATGCTCATCCTGAAAAATAACCAGGTCGGCGCCCAGCATTCCATTTAATAATCCCTCGCATTCTTCCTTCGGCATTTTCAGCCATTCCTCGTAGGATGGAAAGGATAAGGGAACAACGATGCAAATGTTTGCTTCCGGCATTTTATCCCTGATCATGGAAGCTATTGGCAAAAGACGATAATCCTGTATCCACACGGTGTCGTTCGGCCTGACATACCTCCCCATTGCATCCGCGAATTCCTTATGGATACGCACCTGGTCCTCGCCTTTCATGATCTCCAGTATTCCCTTTTCTTCCGGCAGATCGTCCTTCCCATGGATAAACACCGGGTATAATCCGAAGTTCATGACAGGCATCTGGTGTTTCACATGCGCCCAGACCCCCGTAGTACAGCCCGGCATACCGATCCAATTTACTTCCCCGAATTCAATATCCGGATACTCAGGCATATGACGGGTTAACCCATTTACCGCAGCTATCAGATCATCCTCCCTGGAGTAAACATTTATTCTTTCAGTCGCGACATCGATCCTCACCGGCAGTCTGCATGAAATGACAAAAAGTCTATTGGCATTCTTATTCACCATGATACATAGGTTTCGTTCAGAAGCTAATAGATACAAATTAAGGATTGATATTAGACTGCCATTAGAATCCCATTAGAATTGTGCAAACCGGTCACCATTCCTAGTTCACCAGGTACATCCGGGTGGCCGAGTTGATATATTCCGTCGGCTCGAATGCCCCATCGAATGTGTCGCTCAGCGCATTCAGCTTGACTTCCAGCCCCTGCACCTTCATCCCGATCTCAGGATCGTTCCGGTACTTCTTCACCAGCTCCTGGTACCTTTCCAATATCCCGCGGATATCAAAGGTCAATTGCCCGAATCGCAGCTTCAACGACTGCACATCCATCAGCTCATAATAGATGGGCTGTTTCCAGTTCTTGGCATCTGCCGCCTTCCGGTCGGTCACCAGCCCGGACGCTTGCTTTCGCAGCTCCGTCAGGAACTGGTAACGCTTTTCCGCATCGCTTTCCCTGTAAAACCTCCTGCTGTACTCACCCCTGCCCACCTTCAACAACGCCAGGTTCTGATTGAGTATCGTGTCATAATGTATCTGCAGCTTCTCCAGGTCATTCGTAACGATCTGCCATTGCTGCTCCACCAGGTCCTTATCATAATCGAACTGGCTCAGCTTCGCCGTCAGGAGGAACATCTTCTGGCTCTCATCCCGCAGCTCCTTCCTCCTGCTGCCCAGGGAATTGATAAAAGAATTGATGCCGAGGAACAACGCCTGCGACAACGGCCCCGTGATGGAAGCCCCGCTCGTAAGATTGCCCGTCACCTGCACCATATCATGCAATACATCCAGGGACGGGTCATGATCCTTCTCCTTCTCTATATAATCATAGAACTTCTTATACCAGTCCTGGTAACCCGCATACTTCATCGGATCAGCCGTCTCGTTCAACGTGGAAAAAAAACTCTTGGCAGCGTTGAAAAGGACCAGCGGCTTGATCTCCTTATCCATCGACACCAGGTTGATGATCGCCGATTGATAGTTCGCCTGGTACACATACAGCTCATTCTCCTCTATCGCCTGCTGCTTCTTCTCCAGCGACTGCACCCGCAACAGCAGCTTATCCGCCTTGTCCCGCGCATCCCTGGAAGCCGCTATCTCCACATCCAGCGAATCCACCTTATGATCCAGCTTCACCAGCGTCTGGTCAATGGTTTTCGTCTTCTTGTCCAGGTTGTCCTGGATATCGCTCAATACTTTATTTCGGATATTCTTGTCGGAAGCCAGGCTGCTGTCAGCCACCTGGGCGCTCGCGGCATGGAGAAAAAAAACACCGGCCGCCATGAGTAGGAGTTTCGGCAAAAAATGGGTCGAATTATAATTTTTTTCCCCAACACATCTAATGTCTGTACACTTCGGCCCCGGCCTCATGTACGGACCAGATTCCATCTGGTCTGGATACTGTCTCAAACGGGTAGATTTTATCTCATAAATTTAATCGACCTTTTTGTTAACGGGATTAGAATACCATTAGAATCCCCCGCCCGCTCCCGATTTAACATCCTGTTTTCGTCCGGCAGCCGTATCGCATACCAATGGTAGGGTGACAATGGTTCGACCCGCGATCAGCTAAATTCCATATTCAAAAAAACGAGGAGATTTTTATGGATAATACCATTCCTGTTTAGGCAGAATTCCGCGCCGCATTGATGATCCCAAAACTGCTCCGGATGATCAGCTTCTCATACACCTCCTTCATCGGCTTATTATTCCCGCCCTTTTCCATGGCCTGGAACTTACTAAGCGCATACTGCTGAATAGTGCTCAGCGGCAATACGATCCTCTCCCGCATCTGGATGGATAGCTGATCCACCGGGTAGTCCGCCATCAGCTCATTCTTACCCGATAGCTTGAAGATATACTTCTGCGTAAGCTCGAACTCATCATAGATCAGGGTCCATATTTCCCCATAGACAGGATGCCGCGAATAATGCTCCGTCAATGGAAAGAAACACTTCTTCATCGCCATCTCACAATTATCCAGCAGGGTCTTGAAAAAAGGCGAGTTCTCATACAAACGCTTCACCTCTTTCCATCTTCCTTTCTTGTCCAGGACCTGCAGCGCCTTGCCCACCCCATAATATCCCGTGACATTTTGTTTCAGCTGGCTCCAGGACCCTACAAACGGTATGGCGCGCAGGTCCTTTAATTCCAGCCTGCTCGTGCTTTTTCTTTTAGTAGGACGGCTGGCGATATTTGTCTCGTTATAGAATCGCAGGGGACTTACCTCATTCAGGTACTGAAGAAAATAAGGATGCTCCTTCAAAGTGGAATAAGCCTTATAGCTCTCCAGGGACAGCTCCTGCAGCAATTCCTCCTCTCCGGCCTCCAGTGTCACCACCTTGGAAGAAAAGAGATCATTGGACACACCCGCATGCAACAGCTGCTCGATATTGAACTGCGCCGTATCTATCGTCCCAAAATTGGAGCTTACCGTCTGCCCCTGTATAGTAAGCTGGATCTCCCTGTTGGAAATATTCCTGCCCATGGATGCATAGAACTTATGCGTCTTTCCACCGCCTCTGGCGGGAGGCCCACCCCTGCCGTCGAAAAATACCACATCGATGTCATATTTCCTGGAAATACGCGTCAGCTCTTCCTTCGCCTTGTAGATCCCCCAGTTGGCCATCAGATAACCTCCATCCTTTGTGCCATCCGAGAACCCCAGCATAATGGTCTGCGTCCTTCCTCTTCCCTGCAGATGTTTATTATAGACCTTGTTCTCGTACAATTGTTTCATTACATCCGCGGCATGCCGCAGGTCATCCACCGTCTCAAAAAGAGGAACGATATCCACCGGCATCTTCTCCTTTTTCCATCCGTTGAGCAAAAACAGACCGAACACCTCCAGCACATTCAGCGCGCTGTTGCACTGGCTGATGATATATCTGTTACAGCCCTCCTCCCCATTGTGCTTCTGTATGGTCGCGATGCCCGCAATGGACTCCAGCGTATCCTTTACAAGCGCATCTTCATACAGCTCCGGACGCGCCGTACCGCTGAGCTTCGTGAGCACATCCATTTTTTCGGCCTCGGACATATCCTTGTAATGCTCCGGCACCAGTTTCTCCCGGGCCGCTATCGCCTCCAGCACATTCCCATGAACAGAGCTGTCCTGCCGGACATCCAGCGTGGCGAAATGAAGCCCGAAGATCATCACCTTGCCGATAAGGTTATCTACCAAATGAACAAAAAGACTATTGTGCTGATAAATGATGATCTCCCGCATCTGGATCAGCGGGTCCAGTATCTCCTCCCTGGAGAGCTCCATCTTCTGCTCGGGAATAAAAATATTGTTGTACAGCTTCTGCTCCAGCTCCGCGATGATGGTATCCACACCCTTGAAGGTGAGTCTGCGCTTCAGCCTCCGTACATCCAGGTAATAACATTTGATGATGGCCCCTCTCAGGGACTCCGCCACCTTTAAGGTAGTCTCCGTCTTTACAAAAGGATTTCCATCCCGGTCGCCCCCCGGCCAGAATCCCATCTTGATCACGGCATTCCGCTTGTCGATGGCGTCGGGGAATTGATTCTGCAGCGTGGCAATGATCTTCCCACAGGCATGATAGAACACATTCTCCAGGTACCAGATAAGACTGATAGCCTCGTCATAAGGCGTGGGCTTCTGCTTTTTCAAAAAAGGCGTTTTACCCAGCTGCTGTAAATATAAATTGATCTCGGCCGCATTGTTCTCGATGACAGCCCTCGACAGGTCATTGATGATACCCAGCACCGGCCCCGGATAGAACTGCGTCGGGTGCGCCGTCAGCACCATCCGTACAGAATAATCTTTTAATTTGTCCGTCAGCTCCTCTTCCTTCCCCGTCTGCAGCACTTCCGAGATAAGATGCTTCAGCGTCCCCGCTCCTCCCATATCATTGACATGCCGGAAAGCCGCATCTTCCAACGCGTCGAAGAGTACGATCTGACGCTCCACATACTGGACAAATCGGAAAAGGATATCCGCCTTCTCCCGCTCACCCGACAAGGCCGTATGCTTGCGGAAGAACTCTTCCATGATCTCCTCAGGACTCTGCTTCTTCTTATAGCCATCCTCACAGATCGTCAACAACAGGGACAGCAGAATTCCGGTCTTCTCTATACGATGGAACGGCAGAGAGGTAAAAAGGCTGTTATAGAGCTGGAATTTGATCCCTACCAGGTTCTTAAATTGCTGCAATCCCTGCGAAGACTGAATGCTCATAATGTATTTTTAAATAATTCCCGTAAGTGCGGTCCTATCCACCGGCAAACACCCGGTTCGTTAATGTTCAAAGAATTTGGCTACTAGGCAGCAGTAATTCAAATTAGGATCGAAATTACTTTATTTTTATCAAAAAAGTCGATGGTTTATTGTTTTTTGAACAACAACTACTACCTTTACGCTGCTTTGAACGGACCAAGCGTCCGTTGGCCAAGGCCACATTAATTTCAAAGGTGATCGGTTTTAACTACCATATTATTACTTCTCCTACAACACACGCAGAACCCGTTTCCCCTGCGCAAGTTACAACTATTATCACCTCCACAACGACATCCACAACCCGTTAAGGGTTGTACATTTCCATATCATAACATGGGCCTGGACCAGGCTTCAAATCAGGAAAGGGTCATTCTTTTACATCCATTCACAAAATCATTATATGCAGGTCTTAAAATTCGGAGGTACTTCAGTAGCCAATGGAGAAAACATAAACAAGGTCGTTCAATTGGTGCGCTCAGCACTGGCAAAGGACAGGACGATCCTCGTCGTTTCTGCGCTGGGAGGGGTCACGGATATGCTCATCCAGGCAGGTCTTGCCGCCGCCGCAGGAGATGAATCCTACAAAGAAAAATTACACGTGGTGGAACAACGCCACCTGGAAGCCGTAAAACACCTTATCCCGCTCACCCGGCAGAGCAGCATCCTCAGCCTCGTAAAAACAAAAAGCAATGAGATAGAGGACATCTGTAATGGCGTATTCCTCCTCAGCGAACTGTCGAACCGCACCCGCGATAAGATCGTCAGCTATGGTGAGCTGCTTTCCTCTCTCATCATCGCCGCCCGCTTCGACGCATTGGAGACCCCCAATACGTGGAAGGATTCCCGGGAGCTCATCAGCACCGACTCCAATTTCGGCTATGCCGCAGTAGACTTCGCACTCACCAATCAAAAGATCCGCGAATACTTCGATAGCACCAAAGGCGACCTTTTTATACTGCCCGGCTTCATAGCCTCCGACAGCCAGGGTATCACCACGACCCTTGGACGGGGCGGTTCAGATTATACGGCAGCCATACTTGCCGCGGCGGTAGAGGCGGATGTTGTAGAAATATGGACGGACGTCTCCGGTATGATGACGGCCGACCCCCGCCTGGTATCCAACGTAAAGCTCATCCCGCATATATCCTACCAGGAGGCCATGGAACTGTCCCATTTCGGCGCCAAGGTCATCTATCCGCCCACGATCCAGCCGGTAATGGCAAAAGACATCCCTGTCTGGATAAAGAACACGTTCTCCCCCGGCGACGCCGGCACCTTGATAGAGCACGGATCAGCCCGCAACGGCGGTGGCAGCATCCGCGGCATCTCCAGCATCGGGAAGATCGCGCTCCTTAGCCTGGAAGGCAGCGGCATGGTAGGCATACCGGGCTTTTCCAAACGTCTGTTCGAAGCCCTCTCCAATGAAAAGATCAACGTCATACTCATTACCCAGGGTTCTTCCGAACACTCTATCTGCGTTGGTGTGGAAGAGGCGAATGCCGACGCTGCCAAGACGGCCGTGGACCGCGCCTTTAGCCACGAGATCGAGACAGGTAAAGTAGAACCCCTTATCATAGAAAAAGACCTTTCCATCGTAGCCCTCGTAGGCGATCATATGAAGAGCCACCCGGGGGTCAGCGGAAAAATGTTCGGAGCGCTGGGGCGTAATGGCGTCAACGTCCGGGCTATCGCCCAGGGATCCTCGGAAAGGAATATCTCCGCTGTCATCGCAGCCGCCGATGTAAAAAAGGCCATCAACGTATTGCACGAAGGCTTCTTTTCCACCACCTACAAGCAGGTCAACCTCTTCATCACTGGCGCCGGCAATGTGGGACGCCGCCTGCTGGACCAGCTAAAACAACAACAAGGCTATCTGCAGGATCACCTTCGTCTGCAGGTACGCGTCATCGGCATAGCCAATAGCCGGAAAATGGCCTTTAATGATAATGGCATACCCCTGGACAGCTGGAAACAGGCCCTGGAAGAAGGCCTCCCGATGAGCCTCCCCGCATGGGTGGAAGGCATCACGTCGGGAAACCTTCGCAACTCGGTCTTCGCGGACATCACCGCCCATCCGGATGTGGCCGCCTGCTATGACAGCCTGCTGCAAAAGAGCATTTCCGTAGTGGCCTGTAATAAGATAGCCTGCTCTTCCCCCTATGACTATTACCGTCGTCTGAAAGACCTTTCCCGGGAATACAACGCCCCCTTCCTCTTCGAGACCAATGTAGGCGCCGGCCTCCCGGTCATCGGCACGCTGAATGACCTGCTGCGCAGCGGCGATAAGGTGGGCAGGATCGAAGCAGTGCTTAGCGGAACCCTCAATTTCGTCTTTAATCATTACAATGGGAGCAGATCCTTCTCGGAAGTGGTTCGCCAGGCCCAGGAGGAAGGCTATACCGAGCCCGACCCCCGGCTGGACCTCAGCGGCACGGATGTCATGCGTAAGATCATGATCCTGGCCAGGGAGGCAGGCGAAAAAATAGAAATGGAGGATATAGAAAATCATTCCTTTCTGCCCGCATCCTGTCTCAAAGGCAGCGTGGAAGAGTTCTATAAGGCCATGACGGAAGAAGAGGCGCACTTTAAAAAGCTGTACGACGCTGCCTTCGCGGCCGGAAAAAAACTGAAATTCGTGGCCCAGTACGAACGTGGCAAGGCCTCCGTAGGATTGCAGCACATCGGCCCCGAACAGGATCTCTATCACCTGTATGGCAAGGACAATGTCGTGCTGTTCTATACGGACCGCTATCCCGAACAACCCCTGGTGATCAAGGGCGCCGGCGCCGGCGCCGAGGTAACAGCCTCCGGCGTATTCGCAGACATCATCCGGGCCGCAAGGGTCTGATCCGGCAAGAGTCCGATCCGGCAAAAGTCTAACTAAAACCAATCAACAAAATGAACAAGATCACTATAAAATGCCCCGCCACCGTCGCCAACCTCGTTTGCGGCTTCGATGTGCTGGGAATGGCCCTGGAAGAACCCTACGACATCATGGAAGTTAGCCTCCTGGACGAACCCGTCGTACGCATCAGCAGTGGGGACGGCTTCCCCCTGCCCTCCGACCCCGCACAAAATACGGCCGGAGCGCCGCTCCTGGCCATGCAGGACGAACTGGAAAAACCCGTCGGCTTCGATGTCGTCATCCATAAAAAGTTAAAACCCGGCAGTGGCGTCGGCCGCAGCGCCGCC
>DASZWE010000321.1:0-6756 GCA_035546735.1 Puia sp. | reverse complement strand
TTTTTCGTGCGGGTCCTGGTAAAGATGGTCGATCCTGTCCGTATTGAAGAGGGACGACCTCCTTTTAATGCCGTGCACGATATATCCTTTCTTTAGGAGCAATTCACTTAAATAAGCGCCATCCTGCCCTGTAACACCCGTGATTAACGCGACTTTTGCCATACTCTTACTTGATTATAAATTGATGAATTTTTCTTAGGGGCTTAATATATAAGGTAAAAAAATATGGTTCTAACCCATTCAATTTCCAGGCCAATCTATCCTCCTTGTTTGCCCGCAACCTGTTCCATACCGAAGCATTGCTCATCCCCCCGGCCCGCATTTTCACGATCACCCGGGGAATATAGCTTGCCGTCAGACCATGTTTGAGCAATATCCTGAGCATCAGCTCGTAATCAGCCGCCGACCGGAGATGGAGGTCAAACACCCCGGCCAGCTCATAAACGGATTTTCGTACAAAAAATGTCGGATGAGGGGGCATCCAGCCATAATAGAAATTTCTTTTCCGGAACAGCCCCGAACGCCAGGTACGGACTATCTTTTGAGGATTGTCCGGATCCACATACTGCAAGTCGGCATATACGGTCATTACCTGCGGATCTTCGAAGGCCTTCGCCACATCGTCCAGCACCAGCTCGTCCGTATACATATCATCGGAATTCAGGATACCTATTACCTCCCCGGTGGCCAGGCCAATGCCTTTATTCATGGCATCATAGATACCCTTATCCTTCTCGGAGAGGATCCTGGCAACATGCGGAAAGCCCGATACGATGTCCAGGGTCTTGTCGGAAGACCTTCCATCCACTATGATATGTTCGACGTCCCCGTGCCGCTGCCCCTGGATGCTGACAAGCGTATCCCTCACCGTAGCGGCGCTGTTATACGTAGCAGTAATGATGGATATCTTCATCGGATAAAACCAAGAATGATGGCCAATATCGCAAGCGCCAGCGCCAGCAGGCTGATCCCTATTGCGCCCTTACCGCTTTTGACAGCAGGCTGCGGCTCCGGTGCAGCCACGGACTGTTCCGGCCTCGCGGGGATAGCTACCGCCACGGCAACGCCGCCGGCATGCGAAATGGACAGATTAAAACCAGGATAGAAAGGCGCTCCCTCCGGACCATGGCTGATCCCAATGCTATTGAACGACCTAGACCGTAGCCTTCCATCGGCCTTGACGATCGCCTCCTTGGCCGAGAATAATCCTGCAAAGGAAGCATAAGGATCAGGCTGGAGAACACAATAGGCTATTTCCGAGGGGCTGAAATTCATAGTGTAGAACGCGTCCTTCCTGTAATCATGGGTGCGGGGAAGGGACGCAACTTCCTCGATGTCTATTCCGATATTCCCCGGGGATCCGCCGGCGGCAGCCATAACCCCTTCAGCCGCCACCTGCTCAACAGCGCCAACGCCATTCCCATTTACAGCTTTTTGCCCCCGATACCCCAGGAGGTCAGAAAAGGTCTTGATAGCAAGATAATCTTCCACCACCAGCCCTTCCTCGGCCAGCCGGCCGTACATCCGATGCAGCAGGATCGAGCTCTTGACGGCCTGTCGATCCACCGGCGTAGACGGCCCGATGTCTCCCACCGGGATCTTTGTAAATGCAGATACGATCTCTTTTATCTTGTCTTCCATGTCGCGCATTGTAGGGCCAGTCGGCCTGCTTAAAATCCCTTTAAACAGCTCTGGCAAATATATCCATCTTTTCCTTCCGGCGTGATGCAACGGGCAAAGCCAACCCCTGCCGGGTCCTCTTCCAACGTTTTCATGCATTTGAAACAGCTGATTCCCCGAACGGCCGCCGCAGCATCTGCGCCCCGGTAGGATTCCAGCCTCTCCTTGAGCTCCTTCAGGAATTGCGCGCCCAGCTTGCCCTCCGTTACCCGGTGGTCGAAAGTAAGGCTCAGCATACACCGCTGCAGCTTCCCGTCGATGGCGGATATCCCCAGTATCGCGCTGTTCATCCTATTCACCAGCGGACGGAACAAAGCTACGCCTTCCGAAGAAAGATCTGTGATCGTAAACGTAATATCCGTCAAATGATCCAGCTCCAGCGTATCATCCAGGTAGCGGCCCGATAGCTCGATTATCTCCCGCTCGATGTCCTGGATCCCCAATCGTCCCGCACCGGCCACCTTCAATACCTTCAGCCCCTTGTCGATATCTACCGCAAACCCGGGATGCACTTCCCGGTAGCGGGCTATGGCGTCTCCGGTAAAATAAGCATTCAACAGCGGATAGGCTTCCAATAACCGCGCAGCTTCATAAATGATCACAGGCAGCAGCGAATCCTTGAGATATTTCAACGAACGGTTGATATGCACAAAGATACCCTCCGTGTCGACCCATGTGTACAGCGTACTGGTCAGCCCGGAAGACTGTACATCTCCCAGGTATTCGATCTCCCGCTTTTTTCCGGAGCTCAGCCGCTCCACAATGACCTTCTGCGGGTCCACTGGCAGCGCAACACCCGCCTGGCCCCTGGCTGAAGGGCTGTTTACCGCCCTGGCAGAAGGGCCGGTTACCACCTTGGCCGATGGACTGGTTACCGCGCTGGCCGCCGCCGCAGGTTGCAGGAACTCCAGCACATCCCCGCCGGTGACAAGGTCCCTTCCCGCAAAAACAGACGGCGCAACACCCGCCTCGGCCATCAGCCGGGCAGCCTCCCGCGAGAATAGGGTCTCCCCGCCCCAGTTGCCATCCCCCGCCGCTGCAGGCGATGCAAAATCCCTCCGTTCAGCGGGTCCGGCCAACCCGCTTGTACTTACTTCCTCCGCGCCGCTATAGATCCTCGCCACCACCGTATTTACCTCGTAATCATGGTCTGGCTCGCATAAATATTGTATATATCCATCAAACGCCGCCTCCACATCATAGGTGGTCTTGGAAGTCTCGAATACCATGATCAGGTCGCCCTTCTTCACGGCGTCCCCATGCTCAAAACAGACCTCCACTACCGTCAGACTGGTGTCATTGACTGCGAGAAGCGGCACCTGTATCTCTTGTAGTAATGCCATTAATAAAAACTTGCTTTTATTTCGTCCAGGATCCTGCTTTTATCGGGCAGTACGATATTTTCCAGGGATTTTACGGAAGGGATAGGGACAGGATGAGCCGCCACCCGCCGGGTCTGTATCTTATGCGGCACCCGCTCCGTGACGGAGGCGATCAGCTCGCTGCCAATACCGGCAAAACCCGACCCCTCTTCGATCACCAGCAACCGGCCCGTACGCGCGGCAGACGCCGCCACCAGGTCCACCGGCAGATCCGAGATCAGCGAAGGAACGATCAGCTCGGGCTTATGGTCCGCCTCCATGAATACCTGCTCCAGCATCCCCGCTACCAGGTCCGCCATACCCCCATACGTGACGATGGTCAGGGTAGGAGCAGAGACCGCCGGACGCACCCGGACGACGGGAAAAACATCCCCATTACACTCGTAGACAAAATGCTTCCATTGATGCTGCGCGATCTTCTTACCATAGTCCGTCTTGTTCTCGATGACGATGACAGGATGCCGCTCCTCATATACAGCCTTATAAATGGCAGCAGGATCCATCAGCGTATGCAACGCCACGGTCTTTACATTATCGATGCCTACCAGGAACTTGTCCAGGGTCTGGGAATGCGTGGGCCCATACCCTCTCCGCCCTCCCATCGGCGTCCTTACCACTATCGGGCAGTTCACCTTCTTATTGAACATATGATGGAACTTGGAGGCATGATTGACGATCTGATCAAAGGCCAGCGTCATAAAATCCCCAAACATGATCTCCGCAAACGGCTTGAAGCCATTCAAGGCCAGCCCATTCGATATACCCGTCAGCGCCGCCTCCGAAATGGGCGTTGAAAATACCCTGTCCGGCCGTAGAAAAGAAAGCTCCTTGGCTACCTTGAATGCTCCGCCATAGGGCGACAATACATCCTCACCCAGGAATACCATCCTGTCATCCTGTACGATCTTTTCGCGGAAGAACTGGTTGAGCAGCTCCACCTGCCGCTTATTGACAGACTCCAGCTTCGTCCAGCTGTCATCGGTGACGGTATCTCCGGGCTGATGATATTTTTCCAGCGCCAGCTCCTCCTCCACCAGGATCTCCTCCACCAGCGAGTCCACCTCTCCATCCACCTCCTCCTTATACTTCTGATAATAAGACGGAGACTCATTTCGGAATATATGCAGGAAATCCTTTTCACTATAGCTCGCCACTTCCGCCGGATCCCTGTCATCATCTCCCTTGGAATGCGCATTCAGCCGGTAGGTCTCCACCAGGAAAAAGCAGGGCTTCAGCTCGCCCCGCACATACTCGATCGCCTGCTGCGCCTTCTCCATCAGCTCGTCCGGAGACGACGTGGCGCCCTGCCCCGTATGGATCCCAAAAGCCCGCGCCCTGGACAGGATATCTCCCGCCAGGTTCACCTGCTGCGGCGTGGACTGCGCATAAAAATTATTTTCACAGACGATCAGCAACGGTATCTCCCACTTGGAAATAATATTCATCGTCTCATAAAGAGCGCCCTCACCCAACGTACCATCCCCGATAAATACGATGCCGATAGCCCCGTTCTGCTTCAGCTTGTTGCCCAAAGCATAACCGGCCGCCACCGGAACAATTCCGCCCTGTATGCCATTGGAGAAAAAATTGTTATGACACAAATGCTGACTGCTCCCGATACCCCCGCAGGTGCCGGAAGCCTTCCCTAATAGCTCCGCCAGCAATCCCCTCGTGTCACCGGTAAATGCAATATAATGCCCGTGACAACGGTGATTGGAAAAAATAAAATCCTTCTTTTTCAGCTGTCCGGCAAAAGCCACCGCCGAAAACTCCTGTCCAACGCATGTATGTACTGTACCATTTAACTTACCCTGTGAAAAAAGCTCCAGGAATTTCTCCTCCACTTTTCGGATGCGGAGAGCCTCCCTGATGATCCGATGATTGATAATTGTTTTGCCACTAAGCATACCTGTTCTTTAGGCGATAGACATAGGACTGTGGATTTTTGATCAAACGAAGGAAATAGTTTTCATAATGTTTATAGGAAAAAGATGCCAGCATGATCGCCAGGCCCATCAGTAATATATGATACAACGGCATGATCACCATAAAATAACCCGCCTTTTCTATATGCAGTCTCATCAGGGTGAATCGCAGCGTGTAATCTACCAGCATATGGCACATGTACAACCCGTAGGAAATGGTGCCAAGGAACACCAGCGGCCTTCGCTCCAGGTTGACGACAGGACGGTCCAGCAAATTGGAGTTCAGGATCAGCAGACCATAGAGCCCGCACATGAAGAAGTGAAAAACGTCCCCCTCTCCGAATGCAAGACCCGTACCCACCAGGTAATAGTACACAATAAATCCGATGACCAGCCACTGCACCGCAGCCGAGGACAGCCTCGATAGCTTGTACCGGTCCCCAAACCTGTATTGCAACAGACCAAAACCAGCCCCTATCGCCATGGCATAGAATTTCTGCGTTTTCAGGAATGCCCGCGCCGTTTCCGACAAAGGCAGATTGCCATACGCCAGCAGGAAATACCACGCACACGAAATTAAGATAAAGGTGGCGATCAGTAAGTGTAATCTGTGTCTAAACTTTTTAATCACCGGCGCCCAGAATAAATAGAATTGCTCCTCCACGCCAATGGTCCGAAGAGGGAACAGAAGCCCGGTCGTATACATGGACGTCGCCAGGTTCGGCATAAAACAGAAAAAGAGTAAGAGCCCCTTCCAAAGGGGGAAGTCGAAGAAGGATTGTCCCGTCATTTTGGGATATACCACCCCTAAGAACCCAAAACCTATCGTGACGATAAGGAAATACAAAGGCCATATCCGGAACACCCGGCGCGCATAAAACCCGCGGATGGAGATCGTCCCCGTCTTATCCAGCTCGCCTTGCAGCAAATAGGTGATAAGGAACCCGGACAACACATAGAAGAACTCTACAGCATCCCCGCCGCGGTTGAATATCGCCAGATCAGAAAATCTGTCAAACCCCAGCTTTGTAATGGATTGCTGACCATGGCTAATTATAACAAAAGCAGCGGCTAGAAACCTTAACGAATTAAGGCCCTTTAAATAAGGCTTATTCATAAATTGGATATTGGACTACATCACCACCCGCTTCAACACAGGCACCGCCGGATTACCCTTATAGATCATATAGGGCTCCAGTTCCTTCTCGGCCACCGAAGCAATCCCCAGGATACAATGGGTCTTACACGTGACGCCGCCATACACGACCGCATTTGCCCCTATCCAGACACCATCCTCAAGGACAATGGGATGCGACAAAAAGTCGAAGCTGGTCTTACTGTGATCATGGGTACCGGTGAGCAGCAGACACCCCTGCGAAAGGGTTACATGGCTGCCGATGGTCACCTCCGATAAATTATCGATCCACGCCGCTTCTCCGATCCACGAATGGTGACCCACCTTTAGCTTCCACGGGAATTTTATATTTACAGCAGGCTTGATCACAACCCCATTACCCACCTCCGCGCCAAACCACTTCAACAAGGTTACTTTCAGGCCCGAAAAAATATTAAAAGGATTCTTGAAAAAGATAATATTTACAAAATACCAGGTCACTTGCTTTAAAGAGGAGGCGCCGATGTCTATCGTTGTCCTGTAAGAGGAATTATCAACCTTGCGGCGTTCAGCATCCATTATCCAAAACCTGAATAAAGCTTTTTGTAATATTACCCATTCCGTCCATCCTGTATTTCAACGGGAATTGATATAA
>DASZWE010000320.1:0-8328 GCA_035546735.1 Puia sp. | reverse complement strand
ATAGCTAGTATTGATAAGGTTCGGGATGAATTAAGCAAGAACAAAGACGACCTACAATTCTGGATCGATGCCAACCTGAATGATGATTTTTGGAAGGACACTTCAACCGTGTTACACGAGTACGGCCTGGTAGCTGCCTGGGCAGCATCCAAAAGCACACATTATAAGCCCAAAGCAATTAACGAGTTTCTCGATGCTGCAGAGGCCGATGCTTGGCTTATAGCCTATGCGCTTAAACATAAGCTTACTATAGTTACCTACGAAGTCAGCGCCCCGGACGGAAAATCAAAGGTTAAGATACCGGATGTCTGCGATCAGTTTAAGGTATTGCATGTTAATACTATACAAATGCTTCGAAATTTAGGCGAGAAATTTTGACCTATACGTTCAATATCAGTAAGGGATTCGTACAGCAGCTCCATACATTTTCCCGGGTCCTTTTCGGCGGTGGCTCTGGCGAGGAATGTTTTATTATGATCTTCGTAGGCTTCCCTGCCTTTAATGCTGATGGCGTATTGAAATCCGGCGTCATTCTGCCCGAAGGTTTGCTTTACCCATTCGAAGTTGGTCTTACAGTCGCAGGTCTGGGCATGGGCGAGAGTCGAAATGAGGGCTGTGGTTAAAAGGATAATTGAGTATTTTAGCATGGATCAGGTGTTGTCAGGGTTGTAATGTACGAAGCCATCGTCAAAATAATAAACTCAAGGTAATATGTATTCGAAATTATGTACGGCCCTGTTGGCTGTGGTCATATCCCAGTCCCTGGCGGCCCAGGACAGCATTGGCGTCTTTCCTCTTTGGCCCAAGGGCGCTCCCGGATTCGAGAGCAGGCGCACTATCCCGGAGCAGGCAAAGGATTATTGGGTAAAGAATATCCATAATCCGTCCATACAGGTATATCTCCCGCCAAGGGACAAGGCCACGGGTGCGGCGGTCGTCATCTGTCCCGGTGGCGGGCATCGGCTATTGGTGTATAATGCGGAAGGGCGTGACCCGGCCCTTTTTCTCAACAAGATCGGAGTGGCGGCTATCATCCTGAAGTACCGGCTGTTTAGGGAGGACTCTTCCTATACTTTTGAGAAAGACGTACGGATGGATGCTTATCGCGCCATGCGGCTGGTGCGGAGCAGGGCCCGTGAGTGGGGTATCGATACGGGCAGGGTTGGCATGCTGGGTTTTTCCGCGGGTGGAGAGGTGGTGGAGCTCATTGCCTATGATCCTGGCAAGGGAGATCCGCAGGCGCCTGACCCTATCGACCGGCTGAATGGCAAGCCTGATTTTCAGCTATTGGTTTATCCCGGTCCGTTGGGAGTGCCTTCTACGGTGCCAAAGGATGCGCCACCGGCTTTTTTGCTGGCGGCGGATGACGATGAGTGCTGTTCGGTGCCGGTGGTCAGGCTGTTGGAGCGGTACAGGGAGGCAAAGGTTCCTGTAGAAGCGCATATCCTTTCGGGAGGAAATCATGGATTCAATATGGGCAACCGGAGTAATCTTCAGGCGGTGAAGACCTGGCCGCAGCGGATGGCGGATTGGATGACGGATATGGGGTTGCTGAAGGGACGATAGGACTGAGGGGTGACAGGCGCATGTTGGGATAAGGGGACGGCTGGCAGATAGGTGGAAGGGGTTGGGAGACGGCTGGCAGAGAGGAGCCGAAGAGATCCGGAAGGCGGCGATGGCGGATGATCGGGGAGACGATCGGTGGCGGGGACCACGGGATAGCCGATGGCGGATGATCCGGGGGACGGCCGATGCTAAAAAAATAACCCCTGGTAAGACTACCGGGGGTTTTACTAATCAAAGTGTTTTAACCATTAAACCTTATCCTATGAAGACACAAAGCTAAGACAGGTTAATGGTGGAATGTATTTTCATCACATAAGAGTTTACTCTTTAGTATCTAACTTTATCCAAACCCTGGTAATACCCTTAGTAGGTATTAGTTAAATGTTATAACGGCCGGGGCTGGGACATGCGCTATTTCTTTTTCGGGGCGGCTTTTTTAGTGGCCGGGGATGCAGCGGCCTGTTGTTTGGCTTTTGCCAGCTCCTCTTCTTCAGAAATAATATACGGTTCCGGGATCGGCAGGTCCCCTATGACGTCGGGCATCATGTAGATGACGTTGGCCACTTTGTTATAGCCGAGGTCGAAGATCCGCCAGGTCTCCCCATCGTCCTTAGACTGGCCGAGAAGGTAGGTGACGATATGATATTTTTTGTTGTCGTCCCGGTGGATATACCGGGATTCCCGGATGACGCACTGCCATTGGTTCTGGCTGGCCATCAGGGTCATGATCCGGACTTCGGGAGCGTCTTCGCCGCCGAGGGAGCTGACGGTACGGGCATGGAATTTTTGGACGTGGTCGACAAATCCGTCCTTGCCGCCATAATATTTCAGGACGCCCGCGGGGGCGAGGTCGGCATAGGTTGACCAGCTCATGTAGGTATCCGTCTTTATCAGGCTGTCTGCGAAAAAGAGGGCTCTTTCCTTAATTTTAGCACTATCCTGGGAAAAAGCGTCTAAAGAGCTCAGGGACAATACTAAAAAGGCCGCAAGGGGCGTAATAATTAGCTTCATGGGATATAGACTTTGCGTACCAAGATAATATAAAAACCGGGGTCCTGCAAGCCTTCGTAAGGACCTGTAAATTTCATCGTTACAATTGGATAAATTATCTTATCTTGACCCACTCACATAATTGACACATGGTAAGGAAAACTGATTTCGTCCATTCCAGCAAACAAGAACCACATCGTCTTCGAACCCGGCAGATCTTAAAAGAGCATCCGGAAGTCCGGAACCTCATCGGCAAGAACAAATACACCATTTTCGCCATACTTGGTCTGGTAGCATTCCAGGTGACACTGGCCTGGCTGGTAAGCGCGCAATCCTGGTGGATCGTATTCGGTGCGGCCTATTTGCTGGGCGCTTTTGCGGATCACTCCTTATTTGTCATGATCCATGAGTGTGCGCATCACCTTTTGTTCAAGAACAGGGCTGCCAACCGTCTGGCGGGCATCCTGTCCAACCTGCCCCAGATATTTCCCAGCAGCGTAAGCTTTGAACGTTATCATATCAAGCACCATTCCTTCCAGGGCGTGCATGAGCTGGACGCCGACCTGCCCAATCGCTGGGAGGCCAGGCTCATCAATAATTATTTTATCGGGAAAGTGATCTGGCTGCTGTTCTATCCACTTTTTCAGGTCTTCCGTATCTCGCGTCTGCGGGAGATCAAGCCTTTCGATAAATGGGTGGCGCTGAACTGGCTGGCGGAAATAGCCTTTACGGCGGGGATATGGTATGCGTTCGGTCCGAAGGCGATCGTCTACCTCCTGGCCAGCTTTTTCTTCTCCGTAGGTCTTCATCCCCTGGGTGCCCGGTGGATACAGGAGCATTATCTCACGCATGATGAAGAGCAGGAGACCTTTAGCTATTATGGCGTGCTCAACTCCGTCGCTTTCAATGTGGGCTACCACAACGAACACCATGACTTCCCCTCCATACCCTGGAACAAGCTGCCCCAGATCAAAAAGACGGCGCCGGGATACTATGACAGCCTGGCATCGCACAAGTCCTGGACAAAGCTGTTCTTCAGATTCCTCTTCGACAGGGAGATATCACTCTTTCACCGGATAGTCCGCAAGGATCGTGGCAAGGTGAAGCTCACCGACGAATCCAGGCCGGACATGGATCTTATCAAGGCAGAGGCGCATGCTGCTGCTACTGTAGAATAGCTACAAGGCGATGCTTCTTTCCACGATCCATACCAGCGCGGCAATACCCGCCAGGCAGCCGGCGGCTACCCGGAACCATGTATAGGAGCGGGTTTTGCTCAGTGCTATCAGTCCCGGAACGGTCATGACCACCACCAACAGCTGCATACATTCTATTCCAATGTTGAATGCAAGGATGCTAAGCACCATCGGACCGGTGCTCAAATGCAATCTTGCGATGACAGCGGCGAAGGCCATACCATGGATCAAGCCGAAACTTCCTGCTATCAGCATTTCCTTGCCGGGGAAAATGGGGCGTATCGCATGGATGGCCGACACCAGTATCGATATGGCTATAAGGACCTCTATGGGGCCGGATGGAAAATGTATCCACCCCAAGGCTCCCAGTAAAAGGGTGATGGAATGTCCAATGGTAAATGCGGTCACTATCTTCAACAACGAAACGCTGCTGGATCTGATCCCTTTGTACGTTCCCCATTTTTTGCCATTCACCATCAAAGGTGCGGGTAACAGCAGCGCCAGCAGGAACAGGAGATGGTCCGTCCCTTCGGCGATATGATGTATGCCCAGCTGTACCATGCTGAGCAGTCCTTTTCCCCAGCTGCCTTTTTCAAGGGTCACGTGGAGCGGGGGTATCAGATCATCATGCAGGTTCCAACCTATCGCGCTCACCCCCATCGAGCTGTCCACTTCCCGGCTGCCCTGTTCCCAGTCGCTGCGTATGGATACCAGGGCGATGTGATTGATCACCTGGTGCATGATCACGTCGTAGGCGAGGAAGAAGTCGCGTGTGTTGTCATGGGGATAGGGGGTCAACAGGACTGTTGCGTTCACTTCCCAGTAAGGGATGTTGCTATCTCCATAGGCCCCTTTATCCATTTTCATGCTGGTGATGGTTATCTTCCAGGGATGTTCTTTTTCGCTGTAAGCATGGATATGCTGCAACAGATAGTCTTTCAGCTTTGGCCCCCATTTGTCGATGATGGCTGCAGGATCTTTGGATAGGGATTGTCCCCAGGCCAGTTCCAGCTCGGGTATGGGCAATTGCACTTCGAGGGTGACCCGGCCAGGATCGATGTCCAGGAAGAGTACAGCGTTGGGAGAAGGGTGGGCGAAGACTTTCCCGGGCAAAGACAGGAGTCCTGCCAGGATGATGAGAGACAGCCACTTTTTAGGGTGGCTGTCCGTGAAGATTAACTTTTTCATTATAATCCGATGTAATCGCGCGTATGGTCGCGCATCACTGTGTGAAAATGTATCTGACCGGAAATCACTACGCCTGTCTGGCATATGAATTCGATCCAGATGCTCGGTCCGTCGATGCGTACATAATCTGTATTGGTCGTAAAGAAGCTGCTGGCTGTGCCGGATACGCCGCCGGTATTGCTGGCATAACATACATAGGTGTCGGCCAGCTCGCTGTAATAGGCGGCGCGGATGGTCGCGGCCTGAGCGGAGTCTATGTCGTTGATCCAGGGTTGCATGGCGGCCCAGACATTGGCTTGTGCGGTGGCGCTCAGGCTGCTGACTTTTATGCCTTGTTTGGTGGAGGGCATGGTATTGGTGGTAGAGCCGGGCACCATCAGACAGTCGGAGAAGGTGCCGGAAATTTTGGCGCCCGCCAGCTCGGTGCTGCTAAAGGAGCCAAGCATGGTCTGCATGACGCTTCTTTCCGTGGTGAGGGGGCCTGTATAGGTAGTGCCGTTGACCGTGAAAGAGCCGTTGGGTTCCACACCTTCATGAAGGGGTGTGATGCTTACCACCTGTCCCGCATCGTAGGTAATATTGGAAGCATAGTGGTGTCCACCGTATTGCAGCATCCACTTACCGGTGGTGCTTGGCGTTCCTAAAAAGGCAATGATGTAGTTGCCGGATGAGTAGCCGCTGGCCATTGTTCCTAAATAGTCGTCCGCGGCGCGGATGGTCTGGAACTCTTCATATCCTTCGCCGGAGGAGGAGCCGGCGGCGGCCTGTATCAGGGCCAGGGCGGCAGTCGACTGTGCCGTCGTGAGGCTGCTGAACAGCAGTCCATTCCGGCAGCTGAGCGCACAGGGGAGATTAGACCATCTTTTGGCGTTGGTGAGGTCCAGCGTTATCTGCGCCTGTGATTGCTGCGAGGTGGTGAGCGTCGCCAGGAATGCATTGGCGAGACAGACGACTTTTTCCACACCGCTGACAGATCCGCAGCTGGTGGTCGAGGTGGCGGACACGGTGAGCGATAGAGAGCAGCTTTGTCCTCCGAAGCTGATGGCAAAGGCGGCGGTACCGGAAGAGGCCGGTGTTCCCGTGATGGTGTACGTAAGGCTGCCTGCGCCGCTGGCCAGCGTGCCTGCCGAAAGCGTGGCGGTAAGTCCTGTAACGCCTGTCGAAGCAATGGCCGAGCCGGCTGCATAGCTGACACCGTTGCCGCCCGTGTATGCGACAGTGGCTGTTCCTGAATAGGCTGTGCCGGCCGTTGCGGTAGCCGAAAAAGTGGCTGACGAACAGTTCAATGCGGTGATCGTAGCGCTGGAGCTGGCGCCATCATTTTTTTTACAGGCGAGGAAAACGATCAATGCACCTGTGGTTGCAGAGATAAAAAGCAAGAGCCTTTGTTTCATATTTACATTGTTTGAGGGTGGAATAAAATTTACAACGCTAAGTTGTTTCAATATCCCAGCCCTCAAAAGCTAAATGTGGTCAATGTCAGAAATACAGGGGTAAAAAAATATATATGTTGTGAGGCAACCAAACGTAGGCTACATACGTCCCTCCAGCAGTTGTCGCAGCTCTTCTTCGTAATTCTTTCCCACGGGAATTTCTTCTCCGCCTAACTGGATGATCTTTTGTTTTATTGATTCTATCCTTGCGACTGATACGATGAAGGAGCGGTGCACACGTATAAATTCGATGGGCGGGAGCTTTTCCAATAATGAACGGAGCGTCATGCGGACCACGATGGAGGATTTTTTGTGCAGGTGAATTTTAAGATAGTTGTCCAGTCCTTCGATGAATTCGATGTCTGTCAACATCACTTTGATCACGCCGTAGTCTGCCTTCAGCATCAGGTATTTCAATTGTTCCGGCACGAGGGACTTATGCAGGAGGTTGTATCTGTCACGGGCTTTTATCACTGCCCGTTCAAATCGCTGGAATGAAAAGGGTTTCAGGAGATAATCGATGGCGTCAAATTCATAGCTTTCCAGCGCGTACTCGCTGTAAGAGGTGGTAAAGATCAGCATGGGTTTGTATGACAGGGCTTTATAGAATTCTATGCCTGACATGGCGGGCATGTTGATATCCAGGAACAGCAAGTCGACGGCATTCTTTTCGATGTATTGTAATGCCATGCCCGTTTTTATAAAGGCTTTTTCAAAAAACAGGAAATCTGTTCTGCTGCAAAAGTCTTCCACCAGCTCGAGGGACAGGGGCTCATCGTCCACGGCTACGACCTTTATCATGTCAGTGTGATTGATAGTGTTACAGAATAGGTGTCGCCCTTATCGTCGAAGGAGAGCGAGTGTCTGGCCGGGTAGATCCTTTTGAGCCGCTCGGCTGTATTTTGTTCGCCGATGCCCGTCTCGTGCAGGCCCGTCGAGACATGTACCTTCTTATTGACAACATGCAATTGTATGCCATCGTCGATGACCTGCAATCCTATGTCGATCCGGCAATCGTCGATATCGGGGTTGATCCCGTGCTTAAAGGCGTTCTCGATGTACGTGATCAATATCAGAGGCGCTATTTCAAGGTCACCGGGGTCGCCGGAAATCTCAAAGCGGATGCCTGCGGATCTTCCCAGCCTGGCCTGCTGCAGCTCTACATAGCTTTTTATATAATTTAGTTCGTTGCACAGCAAGATCCTGTCGTTGCCCGCGTCCCTGATGACATACCGCATAAGGCTGGACAGGTTGAGGATCGCATCGGATGCTCTTTCGTCCCTCCGGATAG
The DNA here is from genome assembly GCA_035546735.1 of Puia sp. Taxonomy (GTDB): domain Bacteria; phylum Bacteroidota; class Bacteroidia; order Chitinophagales; family Chitinophagaceae; genus Puia. The sequence goes on along the minus strand of DASZWE010000320.1, from coordinate 664 downwards.
ACAGCGAATAGATGCTGTTCAATGTATTGAAGAGGAAATGGGGGTTGATCTGGGATTTTAGCGAGGCCAGCTCGGCTTTCAGCTTCTCCTCTTTGATCTCCGCCAGATGTTCCCGGAAGCGTAATAAAAAGGAAAAGAACAGGGCGATAAAGAAAAGGTAAAAGTGGTGTCTCACCTCTGTGAACAAGACATATAGACCGGAGTCTTCGGAGCCCGGTGGCAGAGGGCGTACACCCGCGGGCATCGATGGGCCCTCAGGCACTGTGAGCCGTCCCGTCATCAGGGAAGGGACGATAAAAATGACAGCCAGGCATAGGATGAGGATACTGGCGTACTCCCCGTATTTTTTTGAGAAATACAGTTTGGGAACCAGCAGGTAGTAGTTCAGGTAAAAAAATGCCAGGAGCAATACATTGCCTATGACGTCCCTGATAAAAGGACCGGTGATGGTAAGGAAGGGCTCTCCCGGCGGCCTCGTAGAGACGAGCATAGGGATCAGCAGGAATACAGCGATGAAAAGTATGTGTTTTCGGATCATTTAGCCTTACTAAGGTCGGATGATTTTCGATAGGTGGGACGGGTGCTGGGGTAAAACGGCGATTTGTTGGGGTCAACCGGCGGTGGGCGGGTGGGGCCGGCTGGCTAGCGGGTGGGGCGGGGAAAC